>CAZWGG010000016.1:0-20916 GCA_964633305.1 uncultured Bacteroidales bacterium | reverse complement strand
GAGGTTAAGGCTATCCAGGTGTTCATGCCCTGTGAAGCCCCTTGAAAAAAGAAGTTTACCAGGTAAATTATCATATCCCAAATCATAATTATTTCTTCTTCTTCCCCATGCATCATAACAGTATTCCTGGAGTTCAAAATTTTGCATGGCGTAAAAACCGTTTTCATCAAGAACCACACTTATTGAGCCCAGGTGATCTTTTAAGATACCATATAACTTGCCTGTCCCATTCTTATTTTCGTATATGGCAGCTAACCCGTCACCACCGTTTATGTAATATAGTTTTCTTATTGAGCTTCCTGTTACTTCTTCTTCATAATTGCCTGAATAATAGTGTGTTTTTGCAAGATTTGAGTTATAATAGTATTCTGTTTTTTTCCTGCTATTACCCGGCCCATAGGTAAATTTCATTATATGTTCACTATTGTTTTGATTAATGCTGTCAACTTTATTAAACGGGGTATAACCAATATACTGGCTTGTTGAAGGAAAATCACTTGATGCATTCTCCAATTCTGTAATGGCATGTGGCTGGGGGCCTTCGTATTTGTAAACACCCACCATATCTTTTGAATGAATAGTACCGGTAGCGCTGTTATTATATGTAATATATTCTGTTGCATTATCACCTACTTTGTACCATTCTAACCGGTTCAGTTCGTCATAACCAAAATGTTCTTTTATTACATAATAAGGTTCACCTGTCCTTAAATTATTTCTTTCTCTCCATGCTAAGTTACCGGTTGCAGGGTCAAAACTATAGTGGGAACAATAAACACCGGCATAAGGAATTCCAGGAAGGTCTACTTTCATTTCGGCCGCGATGCGGGTAGGAAACCCGTAATCGTCATACATCCTTGTTATCCTGTTTATGTCTTCTTTTCCTTGCATGTATTCAACCCATTGTCCTAAATGGTCCATTTCTATTCCTTTCCAAATGGTAGAGTTATCATCGCCGCGTTTTACTTCAGACAGGTAACCATAGGAATTATAATGTTGTGTTACAGAAAAATTTCCCGGGTATGTTATCTTGTCTACCCGGCCATATACATCATACCTGTATGAAGTGGTAAATTCTTTTCCCGTTTCAACAAATTCTGTTAATGATGTCGTTCTGCCATATTTATCATAAGTATATGAAGTATACAACCCATTCGGGCCGGTTACTTTTTCCGGTAACTCTTTTCCGTTACCTGAGTCGTAATAATCATAAAAAGTCGTGCCATCAGGGCCTGTCTTATTATATATTCTGCCTGCTTCATCGTATAACATCTGGTATGTGTTGCCGCTGGCATCGGTTTGGGAAGTAAGTTCGCCAAACGCATTATAATCATAATTTATTATGCCTGCATCGGGATCATCCAGTGTTTCCTGCATGCCGTACTCATCATAAGTAATAGTTACTTTACTTTCAGGCGCAGAGATTTCCCATGGTTGGCCGGAAGCATGGTATTTGTAATTTATGGTTCCGCCCATATCTTCCGCTTTTTCAATATCGCCCAACGCATTAATTGTTTTTGAGCTCCATTGGTCAGGGTCGGCACTGGTATTCACTACTTTGGTTAACCGGTCTGTATACTGGTAATCGGTAATACGTGTATCGTTGTCAAAATTTTCTTCATCCACCCGGCCAACATTATCATAGCTATATTTTGTCCATATTGGGGTAGTTCCCGCAACATAAGGCTGTGATACAAATTCTGCCTGGCCTTTTGCATTGTATTTGGTATCGGTGTAAATATCTGTACCGTCAAATCCCTTGGTTACGTTTCTTATTTCGCGGCCAAGTATGTCATAATAGGTAGTAACCTTGCCTGACCCCGGGGGAGAAGTTTCCGTGTAATACCATTCGTAATCAAGATCAGTTATATCGGTTGTACACCATTTTATCGTGTTTGTTATTTTTTTGCCTGAGGGAAGCGTGGTTTCTTTAAGCCTTCCAAAACCATCGTATACATACCGGGTGGTATTTCCATAAATATCTTTACTGGTAAGCACGTTGCCGGTTTTGTTATCATAGGCGGCCGAGGTATAATTATCCAGGCTATTGGTTTCTTTGGTTGTAAACCTCCATTTGCTGTCATATTCATAAGATGTGGAGCGGTCTGTAAGGCCTGTGGCTGAGATAGTAACGAAGTCCAGTACCCCTGCCGGGTAATATTCATAATCTGTTGTAAGCGCCTTAGTTTTACCAGGATCGGTAATTTTCTTTTCCACTGCACCTTTGATATTGTATTCAAAAGTTGTTTCACGGGTGTAGGTATTAGTCCCGTCGTCTTTATTATGCTGTTTTCTAACAATTATTTTTTCGGGTTGGTTGGGTATCTCGTTCGGGTTTCCATCAACCGTTATTACATCGGTATAATTCACATATTCAGTTTCGGTTGTGGCAACCAATACGGTTCCGTCCTGCTTGTATTGGGTCTTTGATAAATTAAGGTTCCCGTTATTATCTATCGTGTTAGTTGTAATGGCAGTACTATTTAACAGGTGATTTTCAGCCATTTGTACGCTTGCTTTTGGTAAAATTCGTTTGGTATCAATATCCAGTTCACTAATTGTATTGGTATTTGTAATTTCCTTTACAGAAGTGCCATCTGTTGCTGAAGTAAGTGTGTTTTTCAACATAGGGTAATAATACTTATTACTGCCTACTGTAAAACTATTCTCAAAAGTTGTAACCGTTTTTATGTTTGTTCGGGTATTGGCGCTGGTAACTTCTGTAAAACCAAGGAATCCTTTTCCATATTTATGGATGTTTGCCCCTTTGTATGAATAACTAATCGAATTAGAAGTACCTGTACCATTAGTTGAACTCACTGAAAAAACACTATATAAAGGTCCCTTAAAATCAATTAACGCTTCATCTCCTGATTGCATTTTTTGATAAAAGTTAGAGTTATCAGTAGTTAATAATTCATATTCAATATTGGTTTTATGATTAAACCCGTCAACAACTGTTTGCAGAAACATACTTTTTTCCTTTGGATGAAAGTAAAAAATTTCTATTGGATCATCTTTACTGTAATAATAAAAGATATCTTCTTTACCATCACCATTGTAATCAACGAAGTTATAAATGTATCTATAATACGGGGTCATATTGCTATATGATTTACTTTCCAATAAGAAAGAAGCACCAAGAGAATAATTCACATCGAAATATGTATATCCATTTGAAAGTTTATAAACATTTAGAAAATCTGTTTTCCCATCACCATTAAAATCCCTGCAATATAGATTATAATTATACACGTCATCTTCATAGTCTCTATCGGATAAATTAACATTGATATTTGAGTTTGTCCATGTATTATTTGAACCATTGTTATAATGTAATTGCCAACCTTGTCCTGCTTTCCATGTTAATATATCTTTTTTACTATCTCCATTAAAATCTCCCCAATAAATATTATAATCGTTATTAGGATAGCTGTTAACAAATAGTTGTGTTAAACTGTTTTCGTTTGCTTTATAAACCTTAATATCATTATTTATTGCTATTATTTCGCTTATTCCGTCCCCATTGAAATCATAAATCTTTATCTGGTCTTCCAGATTGCTGTTACCAGTCCCAATATCCATATTGGATTTATTATATCGAAATATTAACCAATCAGTTGAGGTTTTTGCAAAAAGGTCTAATTTACTATCACCATCAAAATCCCCATACATTTCCTCGCTACAAATTGAATTAATTGTTTTAAAATTATATTCATATACTAAACTTGAACCGTCGTATTTAAATAGATCATAACGTGTTACTGGTAGGTTTCTCATAACATCATAATAATATGTCTTTATTACGAATTCATCTGAACCATCACCATCAAAATCAGCAATAAAAAAATTTTTTGTATAGGTATTATGTAATGTGCCAGAATTAATAAATGTTAAATTATTGCCATTGGAATTTGTTAAATATAATTCCCAAGAATCATATTCTAATATATTGGAAGAATTTATATAATGTACAATTCGAATTACATCGGTTTGTCCATCCCCATCAATATCTCCCATTAAAAAGCTTTGTCCATAAGGGTCAGGATAGTCCCATTGATTATTTGTCGTAATTCTTTGAATTTTTGATGTCGGACTACCCCATTCAGTAACTGTTGAATTCAGCATATTACCTTGAGAATCATTTTCAATAATTTCAACCAAGCGGGAATATACATCAAGCGAACTCGGATCGTTATAATACTTAAAGTAAAATTCCTTTACAAAATCTCCTTCGGCAATGGTTTTTATTTTACGTAACAGTTTTTTTTGTATAATTGGTGAGCCTGCTATATAAGCTGTTGTGGGATCAACGGTTCTGTCCTCATAAAAGAATTTAACACTATTGTAAGGTGAAATAGAAGGCGATATTTTGGTGTTGCCCGTGTATTTTATTTCTGTAAGGTATATTTCACCATCGGCATTATGGTAATCAAAGGTCATGTAATTTCCGTGCACATCGGTTATTTTGTTCAGTTGCCATAGTAAAACGTTATTATTTACTATAAAGCGTGAGCTGGCGGTGTTCCCGTATTCCAGTATTTTACCGTCTTTCGTGTAAACTTTAAAGTATAAGGGCCCCTGGCCTTTTGTGCCAAAAGATTCTATGATGGAAAACGATTCTATCTCGGTGCGGTATTTATCGCCGGCTGCCCAGTATGGCCCACCGTTTAAATCGGTAAGCCTGTTTCCATCCAGGGCAAAGCGGTCGTATGCATCGAAATCAACCCCGTCAACAATATTGTCATGGTACAGGGTTGCCGGTACACGGGTTATTGCCGATAACCCTGCCAAATTCCAACCCACACCCAGTAATCCGTTACCTCCCTGGCTGTTGTATGAGATTGCAAGATTGGGCTGCATACCTGCTGTTCCGGGCGGTACCTCAATGGGTATGGTGTAGGTGGCTGCGCCGGTGGGCGATACGTCAAAACTGCCGGGAATGGTACCTACAGGAAGGTTTTTGTTTAATGACCGGTTAGGGTCGGGTTGGGTGGTTTGGTACTCTACATCGAATACCAGTGATTCGTCAATTTTTGCTTCAAAAGTACCATCATTCGCTGGCACATAGCTTTGTAACACAACAGAACTATTATAATTTCCTAAAAAGGAATAATCGGAGGTATTTTTAACGCGAATGGTAACACTTACATTGGTATTAAAAGACGTGAAAAAAGTCCATTCCGGGCCAAAATGGTTATCCAGATCGGATCTCAGGTTCTCAATAACTTCAACCAAATAATAGAAGTTTGAAACAGATTGCAAAGGAGTACCATAACCTGTATATGAACCAATAGTTGCAGTAGGGGTCCATCCTACATATAAACCGGAATAATTCCAGGTTAATTCGATTATTTTTGGTTGGGCCGGTGCAGGGGCTGGTGTAAAGCTAAAGCCGGGCTTTAGATCAACGAGGTCGCGGGCTGTGTATACCCCTCCTTCATTTTCACTATCCAGGGTTATAGTTTTATCCGATACCTGGGAATAAAGTGTATTACTTGCAAACAGAAATATTGTTGTTAATATGAGTGTGGAGAGTATGTAAAGTTTTTTCATGTTTAAGTGTTTTAAATGTTGGGGTGTTAATATTGAGTTGGATTAAGATTATTCTTTAGCTATCTTCCATTTATGAATATTTTTCCCTTCCACCACATGCAGGAGGTACATTCCTTGTTTGTAGCCGCTTAAGTCAACTGTTGTTAAAGATGCAGTTACGGTTTGCCCGGTAAGCAGTTTGCCGTTTATGTCATAAACAAGCAGTTCAACGGTTGTGCCTTCTGTCAGGTTTTTTATTTCAATTTGAAGTTGGCCTTTTGTGGGGTTAGGATATATCGAGTATTCTAACTGGCCCATCTTATCGGTAAATATTTCAGGTTCCTGTTCCTGTGCATTGGCCC
Organism: uncultured Bacteroidales bacterium; assembly: GCA_964633305.1. GTDB lineage: Bacteria > Bacteroidota > Bacteroidia > Bacteroidales > UBA10428 > CAZWGG01. Next base: position 15,019 of record CAZWGG010000016.1, on the reverse strand, counting down.
CTTGTGTGGATTGGAGCTGGATATACCGGCGGGTACGGTTGCCCGAGCCATCGTAGTTAAAATGTATGGTTGTTTGTGCATAGCCGTAACACAGCAGAAGTGTGAGGAAGCTGAGGGTTGTTGTTATTTTTTTCATGGTGAATATTGATTTATGTTGTTTTGAGTCAGAATAGTCGAAAAGTTTGGAAGTTAAAACCATACGTTTGTTATTTAATTTTATAGTTTGCAGTCCATAGTCTGTTATTCCATGGTGTTTTCTTCCTTTGTAGCTCACCAACCAAACCCTTTCACCAAAGCTTTAGCGAAGGTGGGACTGCTTATCTTTTCTTTCAGTTTCTCAACCAGGCTGTCTTTTTTTTATTTTAATGGTTTAAATATACAATTTTTTTGTTTTGTTCGATGGCATATAGTGCCAATTCTTCTATTTTTTGCAGGAGCCTGGCATTCATTTCGCCCAGGCTTATTCCGTTTTCCCACTTCTGCGGCAGAGGGTGCAAAAATCGCTGGTAATTGGTACGCGTCATGTTGTCTCTAAACACGCACCATACGGGTAGTAGAAAGCTGAAAAAGTTAAAGAAAAGGAATAGTTGAGTAATAACGTGAATCCCGGTTAAAGGTACCTGACTTTAACTTTCTTTAACAACTTATCTTCTAATAGATTGGCTATCCGGTTAACTACAGTCCTTCTAATTTCAAGTTCAACGGGAAGATTAGGGTCCTGGTGGGCAATGTTGATCCTGGTCCCTATGATAAACTGAATTTCATCGCCTTCCAAAATCAATTTTACTACTTCATCAGCAGGGCCTTTTCCCAATAGGTAAGTATTATTATATGCTTTAATTATTTTTTCGACTTTGTTAAGGGTTAATATCCCTTCCGTATACAAATCGATACCTTCAATTTTTGAGATTGGAGGCAGCTCCGGATCGTCAAATTTGAACCCATCTTCAATATTCAACTTCAATTCCCGTGCAATAATGTCGCCAGTTGTTGCCCCCATTACTATTTTTTTCCCTTGAAATTGTTTTATAGCCTCGGTTAACCTGGTATCGTCTTTCCGGTCAAAAGGAGGACCGGTACATATTAACAATGACCGGGGTTCACGGAAATAAATAATTCCACAGCTTGTATCATCTTTAGCCTGAAAGCCATCATGACGATGGGCCATATTTAATATTTTTGTGGCTAACTTAGGAGCCGAAATTTGAGGGTATTGTTTAATAAGGTCAATAGCAAAGCGCCCAACATTATCGTTTCCCCAACCAAATGGAAACATAGGAGTACCCAGTCCTGCCTGTGAAATTCCATCACTACTGAAAATTATACGGTCACCTTTTTTTGGAAAAAAAGTACACACCCGTAAATACTTTTTACTATCATGCTTTTTGCCCAAATGAATGGTTTTTATTTCAGGTTCAAGTATTTTTCTTTCCCTAATGATAATACATTCCGGGTTATCATACTCAAGAATAGTGGTCTTGCCGTTAAATTCAACATCGATTACAGTAAATGTGGAATAATTCATTTTTCGTTCACTGCATTCAGGCAATGTTTTCATAATTATCTCAGCTGTTTTCTCGGGCTCTTTGTGTTCTTTAGTAAAATTTAAAGCCATTGTAGCAGTTAAGGTACCCAAAACACTGGCTTTCACGCCATGGCCCATTCCATCAGACAAAACTATAATTATGCGGTCTTCCTCCCTTACCTTTTTAGAAAGAAATACATCGCCGCATATCCGTTCTTTATAGTGATTTTTTTGCTGGCAGTCAACTTCAACAAAAAATTTTTCCATTAATTTTCCTGTTCTTTACTTGTTTTGTAGAATTCAATTATAGAATTCAACATTCTTTCAATATCTGAAGCGCCTTCACCCATCAAAAAACCTATCTTTTGCACCATTTCAAGATTTTTATCAATTACCTCGGAAATTCTATTTATCACCTCGGCTTTCTGAACTTCGGGAGCCCGCATATCACGTATTATTCCTCCAACAACCTTGTTTTTAGTAATAGGAAAAATAGACACGTTTAACAAAGTTTCTCCTAATTTAATATCACGGCTTTCAATATTTTCCCCATCGGTAAGTACAAATGAAAACAAATTAAGGATGCCGGGAGATAATAAGCGTTTAAGATCTGCCCCAACCAGCCCGGGTATAACTTCACTAATTTCTTCGGCTTCTTCTCCTAATATTCTAATAAAAGTCGAGTTTGCCTGTATGATCTTCATTTTATTATCAACAATAACAACCCCCGATCTTAATTTCTCTAACATGGCATTTGTTAGTTCTAATGCTTCTTTTGAAGCTTCTTGTTCTTTTTTTACATTTTCTTCCGATTCTTTTAAAGCTTTTCTTGTTAGTGTTAGCGTGTCATTTAGTTGCTTTAACGATTCGTCAAAATTCATGGTATTACGTAATGCATAACTTGTGCACATTTCAGGTATTGCCAGCCCTTTGGCAATGTCGGTTGCAAATTCTTTGCATGAGTTGTATCCGCATTCGTTACATCCTGTCACATCATCTTCTTTTTTTTCCAGTATATTCAAAATTTTTGAAACCTTTTCCGGAGAAGGGTCAGGAAGTCGTTGGTCGTCATTCTTAAATGTGCGTGAGAAATCCATTTCAAGAAACTGTTGCAGATTATTATACCATTCATGGCGGAAAAAATTCTTCAATCGTTTATTCGCGTATTTAATTACCAGGTGTTCTTTAAGTAGTTTGTTCCCATGACTGGTTAAACCGGGCCCGGATAAAGAATTACCATAAGTTACATTCAAATGTTTATGAATAATTTTAACATTATCCTCAAATTCATGGATAGATTCAAGCATCGTCTTTTTCCCTTCTACAGTAATTATATCGGTTGTCAACCGGTTCTCATCCATGTCGGCAGCTTGAATTATGCCATTTGACAAGGGAAATAATGATCCCTTGTAGCCTAGCGGAGGGTCAAATTCTGAAAACTCGAGCGTGCTTTCATCTATTTTGTATTCTTTAAAAAGCTGTCTTAATTCAAGAAATGTGAGTACAACATCTATTCTAGCCAATCCGTCATATTGCAGGGCTTCTTCTTTTCTGGCTATTTCCGGTCCGGTATAAATTAATTTTATATCATCACCATAGAGTTTTTTCATTACCATTGCACAGGCAATCATCGGAGAAACAAGGGGGGAAAGGTTATTGATTAAATTAGGATAATATTTCTCAATGTAGGAAACAACAACCGGATCATACGAAGTAATGTAATACTTTCCTTTTAACTCATTGAAAAGTTGCTGGCATTTATAAGCAATTAAATCAACTGCAAATGATACTTCATTAACATAAGTTACCCCCAATGACCGTATCATCTGGACAAATTTCCTGTAATCCGTAATATCCTCAAACTCTGCAGAAATACTTGGAGAACAAATGAAGGCAATCTTTTTCCCCGATTGTAAAATGTTTTTTGCATCCTCCAAAGCGCTTCTATAAACGATTGCATTTGGAGAACATGCAGTAATGCATGAGCCACATCCAATACACCTTTCTTTACTAACTGACGGATGATGGTCACCCTGGTTCATATGAATAGCTTTAACCGGGCATACTTTGAGGCACGTAAAACAATTTGTGCATTTCAGTTCATCTATTCTTACAAGTGGTTCCAATATAAATCGGTTAAATGTTCATTAAATTATATCTTTCAAACCATCCATTAAGTAATCAAAGACGTTATCACTGTTTACTTCATGATAAAACTTATCTCCTATTTTCAAATTGGGGCCTTTACTGCATTTATCAAAACAATGATCTCCCCGAAAGTTTACTTTCTCCCTGAGATTTTTATCCCTGATATACTTTTGAATATGTTGCAGTAATTTCTTATTTCCCCTTGAAAAACAAGAACTTCCAAGACAAATGGTAACATCTCTTTTTGGATACATAGGTATTGAAATTCTTTAAAAACACATGTATTTTCTAACAAGCACTATTTTATCTGTCCATAATGTCTGCTTGCCGTATTATGCTTGCCTGAAAATTGCTTATCTGCAAATAGTAAGTTACACGTTTCCAGCCCAGCCGTGCAATCGAACATCCTGAACAATTAGTAAAGATAATAAACATCTGTAAAACTTAATATCATGGTTCACAAATGAAAATCGGTTCCTTTCAATGTATAAAAAAAATATCTGTTTTTTTACCTAAATAACAAACCTGATTTTTTTGCTTTTGTTAGAAAGTGATTTTTTCAAAATAAGTTTGCTTTATCAAAATTTTTGTATTTTTAAGCTGAACGAACCATTTTACAACTATGCCACTGAGAATTCTTCCCGAAAAAACCGTTGAGCGTCTCAGCGAGTACAGGCGAACATTGTTACGATGCCTGGATGAAGGAAAAACCCATATTTTTTCACACGAACTTGCTCAATTACATAATATAACCGCTGTACAGGTACGTAGGGATATTATGTTTATTGCCTATACAAGTCCTTATCGTAAAGGCTATAATATTAAAGACCTCGTAAAAGTAATTGGTAAAATTATTGATCCTAAAGAAGCTTTTAATGTTGCAGTAGTTGGTTTAGGAAATCTTGGTAAGGCTGTAACAGCTTATTTCGCAGGGAAAAGGCCACAACTTAATCTTGTAGCAGCATTTGATATTGATCCGAAAAAAATAGGTTTGGAAATTGTAGGTATTAAATGTTATTCTATGGACAGGCTTCGTGAAATAATTGCTTCTAAAAATATCTCAATAGCCATTTTAACCGTACCTCCTAATGTTGCACAGGATATGACTAAAGCCCTGGTAGCAACAGGAATTAAAGGAATACTTAATTTTACCAGTGTAACACTTAATGTCCCGTCACATGTATATCTTGAAGATTATGATATGATTACATCAATGGAAAAAGTCGCTTATTATGTAAAAAAGAAAAAGAAGCAATGAGTATCTCTAAAGAAAAAGGGGAGAAAGAAATTTTTATTGTTGGAGGAGGAGAACTTTTCTGGCAATCACTTGATATTACCGATAGGATTTATTTAACCCTAATTCATACTATATGTGAAGGAGATGTTTTTTACCCAGAACTTGATATGAAAAGGTGGAAATTAATTAAAAAAGAATTTCATCCCGGTGATCAAAAAAATCCTTTTGATTATACATATTTCATATATGAAAGAGTAAAATAGATATGGAATTCGTGTTAAACGCAACCATATATCATTTTTTTCATCTATAATAAGTAATAAAGCACTTAATAAAATAATGTTATGAAAACAATCGGGCTATTCACCTTTTTTTTCTTTACAAATGCTCCTTTTTTATTTATTTCTTGCGAAAAAGAATCCATACCGTATGAACCTAAACCAATTGACACAGGTTACTTACTAAGTAAAGTAATAATGAATAATAAATTGTATGAAGAGTATATTTATGATGAAAGCAACAAAATAGTAAGATACAATTCTTATTTTAACACAGATACAGTTGTTAATTTTATAGAATTTGAATACAATAACGAAGGAAAATTGAGTAAAAAAATATTCGCTTACGGGTATTATGAAACGTATGAATATAATGAATTGGGAATGTACAACAAATTAAAACTTTATAACGAAGATAATGAACTTACCAGCGAAACAGAGTTTATTTATAATTCGAAAAACCAGATAAAGAAAGGTATAGTTAATAATTCTAATGGATATGTCCATAATATTTATTATTCGTATGACTCAAAAGGAAATGTAAGTAAAAGAGATGAATATGACGGTACGTTAGAATCAAGTTTTTATAAAGCCGAATATAAATATGATAACAAGAATAACCCGAGATATAACTGGGACCTGGCAACTGATGTTATTCAGTATAATAATCCTACCGAAACACAAATAAACCATATGTTAAGTAGTAGAATGCCCCCGCATTATATGCACAAATACAAGTATGATTCAAACGGGTACCCGGTAAAAGAATACAGGGCCCTGGTTAATACTGAAATTGCAGATACATTTGAGTACATATATAAATAAATCTATAGTCTTTTTTTGGAAATAATTATTAGTAACTTATGTGGATACTATATTTTTGTTTCTCAATATAGTATTTTTCGAATAAGAAATAACTGAAAAATATGGAAAATCAAATTGTATACTCCCATACAAATCTTATTGCTAAAAATTGGAAAAAGCTGGCTGAATTTTATATAAATGTATTTGGATGTAAACCGGTTTACCCGGAAAGGTCCCTTTCCGGTAACTGGCTGGACAAGTTAACGAATATAAAAAATGTTCATATTAAGGGAATACACCTAAAATTCCCTGGGTTTACCGATGGCCCTACATTAGAAATATTTGAATACAATATAAGAATAAACCGGGATAAACCACCAGTTATAAACTATTTTGGTTTTGGGCATATTGCATTTAAGGTTGAAAATGTTGAACAAGTTTTAAATGAATTAATTGAACACGGGGGAAATAAATATGGTGAACTGGTAACCAAAGAAATAGCTGGTTTAGGAACGATAACAGTAGTGTATGCCCAAGATCCGGAAGGAAATATAATAGAACTTCAGAAATGGTATAAATAAAGCTTTTCAAATTTTCTATTTTCAAAAAGAAAACCATTCATTTTTCTATCTTTGCGAGCTTAACAACCAAAGTCATTAAAAATGAATTATGAAAAAATTTGCAACCAGGTTTTGAAGGTTGCAAAAAAAGTTGGAAAATATGTTTATAATGAACGTGGAAGCATTCCTTTTGAAGGAGTTGAAGCCAAAGGCAAACATAACTTTGTAACTAAAGTCGACAAAGAAGCTGAAAGACGAATCATTGATGAACTGCAGAAAATAATTCCCGGTTCGGGGTTTATTGCGGAAGAAGGTACTTCAACTAAAAAAGGCGATGTCTTTAATTGGGTTATAGACCCGTTAGACGGCACTACAAATTTTATTCATGGTGCACCTCCCGTTGCTATTAGTATTGCCCTTATGGAAAAAAGTGAAATTGTAGCAGGTGCCGTATATGAAATATTCCTTAACGAACTTTTCTATGCCTGGAAGGGTAGCCCTGCATTTCTTAATGGTAAAAAAATTTATGTAACCAAAACCAAAAAGGTTAAAGACTCTTTAATAGCAACAGGATTCCCTTACAATAATTTTGACAGGCTTACACCTTTTATGAAATCGCTTGAATATTTTTTTAACAATACACATGGAGTCCGGCGGCTGGGCTCTGCAGCAACAGATTTAGCCTATGTTGCATGTGGACGGTATGAAGCATTTTATGAATATAACCTAAATCCCTGGGATGTGGCAGCCGGCGCATTTATCATTCAACAAGCCGGTGGTAAAATAGCTGATTTCAACGGCTGTAATAATTACTTATTCGGACAGGAGATTGTTGCCGCTAATGCAGATATGTTTGATGAATTTCTTGAAATGGTTGGAAATTTCATGAATACATAAAAAACGAGTATATTTAAAATAAAATCAGCTTACGAATGTCTCCAATGCTATTTAAGATATATAATTTACCCCTTTGGCTTATCACTCTTTTACCCCTAAGGATATTATATATCTTTTCCGACATTTTCTATGTATTAATTTACTATGTTGCCGGTTATAGAAAAAAAATGGTATTTACTAATTTGAAGAATGCTTTCCCGGAAAAAACAGGTAATGAAATAAAAAAAATAGCTAAAGCTTTTTACCGGCATTTTTGCGATATTTTTGTCGAGAGCTTTTATACGTTGAATATGTCAGGAAACGAAATCAAAAAAAGATTCTATTATAAAAACATTAACGTGCTTAATGATATTTATAATAAGGGCAAAAGTGTTGTAATGGTGGGTGGCCATTATAACAACTGGGATTGGCTAACTGGTTTGCCTCTTCAAAGCAAACATAAATGTTTTGCTATATACCGGCCATTGCGTAATAAATATTTTAACCTTTTATTTATGAAAATAAGGGAAAAGTTTGGGTTTAAGACTATTCCAATGAAAACTGCACTTAGAGAAATTGTTAAGGCTGACAAAGAAGGTATATTATCAATGACTTATTTCCTAACCGATCAACGACCTGCCAGAAGGAGTATCGGTTACTGGACAACCTTTTTAAACCAGGAAACACCATGGTTAATGGGATCTGAAGTTATTGCCAAAAAACTAAACCAACCGGTTGTTTACATGGACGTACAAAAAATAAAAAGAGGATTTTATGAAATTGAATTTGATGTGCTTTTTGAAAATCCCGGTGAGACAAAAGAGTTTGAAATAACCGAGGCCCACATCCGAAAGTTGGAAAGTAGCATTATAAAAAAACCCGAATACTGGCTATGGTCGCATAAACGATGGAAACACAAAAAGGATGAGATTGAAAAACTTGTATTAAAAAAGGATGATAAAAGTAGCAATAGTATTGCTTAACTGGAATGGTAAAAAGTACCTTGAAAAATTTTTACCGTCAATTGTTAAACACTCAAATAAAGAAGGGTATAAAATTTTTCTTGTTGATAATGGTTCGGACGACGATTCATTACCATGGACGACAGAACACTTTTCTGACATAGAACTTATAAAATTTCATAAAAATTATGGTTTTGCCCTTGGCTATGCAAAGGCACTTCAACAAATTGAATCAGAATACTATATTTTGTTAAATTCAGATGTGGAAGTATCTGATAATTGGATATCTCCAATTATTGAATTTATGGATAGAGAAAAATCTATTGCTGCTTGCATGCCTAAAATTAAATCGTATAAAAACAAAGAGTTCTTTGAATATGCCGGTGCTTCCGGAGGATTTATTGACAAATTCGGTTATCCTTTTTGCCGGGGACGAATTTTAAATGTTATTGAAAAAGATACCGGGCAATATGATGATATAAAAGAAATATTTTGGGCATCAGGCGCATGCATGTTTGTTCGTTCTTCGTCTTACTTTGAAGCCGGAGGACTCGACGGCGACTTTTTTGCCCACATGGACGAAATCGATTTATGCTGGCGTTTTAAAAGACTTGGATTTAAAATTTTCTGTTTTCCTGATGTCTCAATTTATCACGTCGGAGGAGGTACTTTACCTAATAATACTCCCCGTAAAATATTTCTAAATTATCGAAATAATCTTTTCCTTTTATTTAAAAATCTTCCTTCAAATTTTTTCATCAGGTATTTGTTTGTACGACTGGCGCTTGACGGAATTTCCGCCCTGCTTTACCTGGGAAATTTAAAATTCAGGTTTTCCTGGTCTGTATTAAAAGCCCATGCCGCATTTTATTTTTGTTTACCTAAACTTATTTCCAAACGAAAAAGATTCAAGAAAAAAGAAAAATTTACCGTTATCCCCGAAATTCTTACATCTAGCATTTTAATGCAATTCTTTCTTAAGAAAAAAAAATATTATAGCCAACTTAATAAATAACCTGTTGTTGTAGTGCTTGTGAGTGTTCTGCAACTTGACAACCATTTGCGTAAAAGTAAATAATTATTTACCTTTGTCTGATGCAAAAATGAATCATTTTTAATGAAATGTTCCGAACTATACCGGCATTTAATAAAAGATGGATGGTATCCAACTTCTCAAAAAGGTTCTCATGTTAAAATGAAACGTCCATGATAAAATAATCATTATTATCACACACGACAATGATTATTTTATTATGGTAAGTTCCATCTGACCATTAAAAATTAAAAAATAAACAGATGAAACACGATACAAAATCAGGACTGATAATCTTTCCGAACCATGGAAGTCAAGAAGTTGGTGAAGGACTTGAGAACAAAATCTTAAAAGATGCTGGACTTAAAAAGTGATTGATTAAAAAGGATAATTATGAAAACAACAAAGAAAAAAATTAAAGTGACAGTTGAAAAAACAGATACTGGATTTTCAGCCTACAGCAATGATTATCCAATATTTACAACTGGCCGCACAATTCCTGAGCTGATTGACAATGCATTTGAAGCAGCAAATCTATATTTTGAAGATGAAGACATTAAAATAACTCATGATAACTTAAAATTTGAAATTGACTTCAAACAGTTTTTTCAGTATTACAAAGTGTTAAATTCTAAATTTCTTGCTGACAAGATTGGAATGAACCCGACACTTTTATCTCAATATATACAAGGACGAAAAAAACCATCAGAAAAACAAACTGAAAAAATATTATATGGGATCCATCAGATTGGAAAAGAGTTATCAGAGATTAATCTGATTTACAAACGATAAAAAAACACTACTTACATAGTATCATAAAACATAAGGCAAAAAGTAGTATTTGTTATATAATATTTTGTATAATACTCATGTTATATTATATAAAATAGTAATTAGTGCCTGCCAGAAAACTCCTATTTTTTAAAGTCTTTGATAAGAAAACGTCAAAGACAAGGCTTTCGAAGCATTGAAAATGAGGAGTTTACTGATTGTAAATGACTATTTTCAAGGCAAGAATAACGTAGTATTTGGCGTTTTCTTGCAAAGACTAATTAATTGTTAGTATATTTATTACATAGGTGTAAGTAAAATGTTTTTTTTGATCAGGAGAAGAGTAGTAATAATTATTTTGCTGGTTAGCCAGGAATACGCGGGCATTGGTTGTTCGGTTCGTGCTGATTCCCTGAATGTAAATAAAGCTTACGTTATTAGCAGTATTGATCTTATTGGTAATAAAGTCACAAAAGACAAAGTTATTTTAAGGGAACTTACCTTTAAAACAAATGATACCCTTTATTCCAATAATTTGATGTCTGTTTTTGAAAGAAACCACGAAAACCTGTTAAAAATGTCATTGTTCAATTATGTTTATTTCGACACTATAGTTGAACATGCTAATAACCTGAAAGTTAAAATAATATTTGAAGAAAGATGGTATACCTGGCCTGAAATTCATTTTAACCATGCGGACCGAAACTTTAGTGCATGGTGGAAATCGAAAGATTTCAGCCGGGCAAATTACGGATTAGGAATAACACTGTATAATTTCAGGGGAAGAAATGAAAAATTATCAATAAGAGGGATCACAGGTTTCAAAACTCAACTGGCTATTACATATAATTATATATACCTGGATGAAAAAAGGAGACATTCCTTTGATTTTGAATCTTTTTTTGAGATTCGTAATAAACTTGAATTTGCCACAGAAAATAATGAACAGCAAGTAATCAAAACCGATAAAAGTATTTTTCAGAAACAAAATTATTTCATTAAATATAATTACCGGCCAAAGCTTTATAATATCCATGAATTTGTTATTTCATACTATAATTATAAAATTTCTGATACGGTTGTGGCTATAAATACTAATTTTTTAGGAGAATCAAGAAATAAACAGGACTATTTTACATTTATATATTCTTTTGAAAATGACCATCGCGATTTAAAGTACTATCCTCTTTTAGGCAGTTACTTCAATTTTCAGCTTGCCTATTCAGGCTTGTTTCATAAAGAGGTAAACAAATTTGAGATTAGTGCAGCGTATTATAAGTTTTTTAAAATTTATAAAAGAACTTTTGCCAGTATCGGATGCAGAACACAGTTGGCTAACAAATTAAGACAACCCTACGTGCTAACACGCGGACTAGGATATTATTACTATTTAAGAGGATATGAAAACTATGTTATTGATGGAAACAATTTCTGGCTTTTAAAAACATCGTTTAAATACCAGGTTTTACCGGTTAAAATTATTAAGCTGAATTTTATCCCTTTTGAGAAATTTAATAAAATTCATATTTCTGCATTTATTAACTTATTTTTCGATGCCGGTTACGCTCATGATTATTATTCTTATTATAAGTTATATGGTAATAGCCTGGTAAATAAAGCATTGTATTCGTTTGGCATGGGTATTGACCTGGTTACATACTACGATAAAATGTTTCGGGCAGACCTTGCCCGAAACGGATTAGGAGAATGGGGCATCTTTCTTAGTTTTACCCAGGATTTTTAATCCTATTAATCATTAACGTTAATTCGGGTATTAAAAACAATTGATGCAATAATTGATTGATGTAATTTATTTAATTCGTGCCTAGCTGGTTAGCCTGGTTTTGGGTTAACGGCATATAACCACCAAAATTCACAAATACTGTTAACAAAAACGAGTAATCAACCCTGGAAGGTACACCATGAAGTGAAAATTGTATTTTTCCCGTAATCTTTTTGTTTTTTTCACTCAAATAAAATATATCTATTCTCTGGTATGACCACGAAGAGTAGAAACTATCCCCATATACCAAAGTTTGATTGTCTCCCAAATAACACGTGCCATGAATTCCAAAGCCTTTATAAAATAAATGCAGTTCTGTATACCAGCCATAAACAGTTTTACGGTCATAAACATTTCTTATCCCGTCATAAGACAATGCAAGGCCCGACGATACAGTTACCGTGTCAAGCATAGTTTTTGACGAGAGGTCTGTGCCTAAAAGAACAACAAGTCCGCCATTGTTACGAATATGATCGAAAAAACTTGGATGAAGGGGCAATCCATCATGGCTGATAACGAAATAATGTTTATAAAACCAGCTACCTTTATGTAAATAGCCTGAACCACCAAACAGGAATCTTTCCTGCTTGGTGACAGTCTTACGGCCAGTCCAGTCAATCCATATATTGCCATACCCCCAGGGCTTTCTGAATTCAAAAAACAACCCATCTACATTCGGTCGATAATAATTAAGCGTATCAGATAACAGAATACGAGGGTGGGCAATTAATCCCCTTCTTGGAAATGCACCGAAATAAAGACTTACCGGACCTTTATTCCCTTTATAATATAATGTAATATCCGGGATTAATAAGTTTCCTTTACCGCCGAATTCGTATAAATAATTAAATCCGGTCATTATACGGTTAAAATCATTTAGGGCTACTCCTCCTTCGGCAAATAACCGTGAACCGAAGATAGTTTGGTCTGCGGCATACTTATTAAAATACTCCCTGTTGTCAAAAAAACCATGTACTCCAACCTTCCATTCAAAGGTTTGAGAGATAGAACTTATTGTAAACAACCAACTTGAGAATAGTATCAACAAATATTTTTTCATAAACTGAAAAAAATACTATCTTTTGTTTACTTTTATTTATGTAAGATACAGACGAAATAAAAGTTTCAAAGATAATAATCTGTATAGGAAAACAGCAGTTTTATATCGAATTTATCTGTTATGAACAAAAAACTAGCCCATCATTCGATTCTAAAAGATACAACAATTTATTTAATTTTTGCCGTAACCTTATTTGCTGTAATGGGTGTGGCCAGTATCGCCCCTGCTTTTCCGCAAATTATTGAATATTTTGAGATTACTGTAAAAGAAGTTGGCTGGTTAATTACTGTTTTTACATTGCCCGGAATTTTAATTACCCCGTTTACCGGTGTTCTTGCTGATAGGATCGGGCGTAAAAAAATATTGGTGCCTTCCTTGTTGCTTTTTGGTATTGCAGGGTTTTTATGCGTATTTGTAAGGGAATTTGAATTATTATTGCTGTTGAGGTTTTTTCAGGGCCTTGGAGCAGCTTCGCTGGGATCATTAAACATTACCCTTATCGGTGATTTGTATGCCTCAGGCCAACGTGCCGCAGTAATGGGCTATAATGCCAGTGTGTTGAGCATTGGTACGGCTGCTTATCCTGCTCTTGGAGGGGCGCTGGCAATGGCAGGCTGGTATTATCCTTTTATTTTGCCTGTACTGGCTGTTCCGTTTGGGTTAATTATTGTATTTGTATTAAAAAATCCCGAGCCAAAAATCGATCAAAGTTTTCACGATTATTTAAAAAATACCTGGAAGAATATTAATCAAAGAAGTGTATGGGGGTTATTTATGATAAGCATACTCATATTCGTGATGCTGTACGGAGTTTATCTTATCTATTTCCCAATTCTTCTAAAAGAGAGAATGAGTGCAACAGCCTTATATATTGGAACTGCTATGTCAGCCATGTCGGTTACAACGGCAATAACTTCTTCGCAGGTTGGTAAACTTAGCAAAAAATATACGCCCCGTTCTTTACTGCTTGCCGGTATCATTTTTTATGCGTTCTCTATGATTTTGTTGTCTATTGCTAATCAATGGGCAACGGCTGTTTTTCCTGTTATTTTGTTTGGTATAGGCCATGGTATGACAATTCCGGTTTTTCAAACCATGCTGGTTGGATTTGCCCCCATGAAAGAAAGGGCTGCATTTATGTCTATTAACAGTATGGTTTTGAGAATTGGTCAAACCATTGGTCCAATTATTATGGGACTGGCATATAGTTTTGGCGGGTTAAATGTTACATTTTTAGCAGGGGCACTGGTTGCAGGGATAATGGCGGTGGTTATTTTAAGCTTAGTCCGTTGATAAAAAAGAACAAATAAGTTCTTTTTTTTAAAATTTAAATAAATCTAATGAAAATTTATGTAAAAAATGGAAATTTAAAATAGCCCAAATATTGCATTTTATTCAAAGATGTCTTATCTTGCTAAGATAAAAATTGAAAAATGATTGAAGTTGTTTCTAAGGTGAAAAATTAGATAGGAAATTGACCGCAGAATAGTTGGGTGAAAGTTTTTACCTTGATTATTTCATTGTTTGAGAAGGGTTAATACTTGTGAAAATTTATATTATAAGAAAAAATCGTAGACTAAGTAATATGTATTTTGCTTATTAACAAGTAAGTGGTGAGATTCTGATAGAATACTTGTAAAAAGTTATTTTAGTTTATGAAGATTGCAAATTCGAATCAAAAGCTATCTTAAATAGCTGAATAAAAGCTTAATAGATATCTAAATTTAATATATAGAAACAAAAGAAAGGAGGTGACATTACACTATTTTTTATTTTTCCAAATTAAATCAAAAAATTGACTGCTTTACTCGATAGCAAAGCAGTCAACACTGTTAATTAAGAAAAAAAATTTTGAGACCTTTAAAATTAAATTAAACCATGAAAAAAGTAGTCGTTTTTTTATCATTTTTTTTAATGTTTATTCTAATACTTCTAATTTCAAATTGTGCTAAGGATAAACTATTTGAAGAAATGCAAACTCA
>CAZWGG010000015.1:0-20962 GCA_964633305.1 uncultured Bacteroidales bacterium | reverse complement strand
ACAATTATTTGAAACCAGTGCCTACACTATTGAAATTGGTGTATCTCCAGAATCTTTGAGAAAAAGAAACACAAAAAACAAATTAATGACATCCGATGACCTGAAAGATAAATTAACCGGAATTAAGGATGTAGAAGCGGTAAACAAAATGAACAACCTGTTTCAGGTAGAATGTTCAAGGGATATTTCTTCCGAATTAGCAAAAACAATAGTTAATTCTGGTTTTGATTTAACGTATTTGAATAAAAAAGAATACGGTCTTGATGATATTTATTATCGCTATTTTGAAGGGAGGTAATGCTTATGAATAACTTAGTAAATAAAGTAAGGTACCTTTATAAGAGGGCGGTTGAAAAAACTTCTCATTTCTTTTTAAGTTTAAGAGAAAAAAAACGTAAACAGTACAACAAACATATTATCCATCCCTTTTGGGCAATGGTACAAAAAGAAATTGCAGACCATGTAAAAAGCTTACGTTTCCTTATCCTTATGGCAATTATCGCTTTAACCTGCATGGGATCTTTATATACTGCCCTTACAAACATAAGTAAAGCAATAAATACCGATAATGCCGAAAATGCTTTTATTTTTCTAAAATTGTTTACCGTATCTGACGGTAGCTTACCTTCTTTTTTTGTGTTTATAAGCTTCCTGGGACCTTTATTGGGTATCAGCTTGGGATTTGATACGGTTAATTCGGAACAAAATAAAGGGACCCTTAGCCGAGTTCTGGCACAACCCGTTCCACGCGACTATATTATCAATACTAAATTTACAGCTGCACTGGTTGTTGTAGGCATTATGTTCTTTACACTTAGCTTTTTGGTGATTGGCATAGGTTTAATTGCTATAGGAATTCCTCCATCGGCCGAAGAATTTATGCGTATTATTTTCTATACCTTGTTAAGTATTATTTATGTTTCTTTTTGGTTAAACTTATCGATTTTGTTTTCGGTTCGTTTTAAACAATCTGCCACATCTGCACTTTCCGGAATTGCTGTATGGTTGTTTTTCTCCGTATTTTATCCTCTTATAGTTAAGCTAATCACAAATAGTTTTAAACCCTCACAATATGCAACTTTGCATGCTATTTACTTTTATGAAAAATTAAAGTTTGGTCTGGTACAAATAATGCCAAATGAGCTTTTTATTGAGGCGACTAATTCTCTTTTAATGCCTTCGGTTCGAAGTCTTGGTCCATTAACTATGGAACAGGTACAGGGAACTATTCCCGGACCGTTACCTCTAGGTCAAAGCTTATTATTGATATGGCCGCAACTTACCGGACTTATTGCAATAACAGCTTCCTGTTTTCTAATTAGTTATCTTTTTTTTATGAGAAAGGAAATAAGGTCAAGATAAAGATTTTGAAAGAGATACTACATTTCAACTTCTGTTTTTAAAGCATTTCTTTCATTAAAATCTTCTATAGCAAAGTTTATCAACCTGTCAATAAGCTCACTGTATGAAATGCCACTGTATTCCCATAGTTTAGGATACATGCTTATTTTGGTAAATCCGGGTATGGTATTTATTTCGTTGACATAAATTTTATCATCCCGTGTTAAGAACATATCTACTCTTGCCATACCCTTGCATTCCAATACTTTAAAAACAGTTATGGCTAGTTTTCTCATCTTTGCTTCTATACCTGTTGGTACTTTTGCCGGAATTTCAAGCAACGCCCCTTTCTCATTAATGTATTTTGCCGAATAAGAATAAAATTCTTCCTGGGGTATAATTTCACCAAGTGCTGAGGCTTCAGGAGATTCATTTCCAAGAACAGCACATTCAATCTCGCGTCCTGAAATTTCTTCTTCTACAATCAATTTCACATCATATTTAAAAGCTTCTTCAATAGCATTGTTAAACGATTTTTCATCTTTAGCCTTTGAAATACCAACTGAAGAACCAAGGTTGGCAGGTTTTACGAATACTGTTTGTCCCAATTGAGATGATACTTTCTCATAAGAATATTCATGCAAATTTGTTTTTGTAATGGTAATAAAAGCTGCATTGAGTATCCCTGCATCACGTAAAAGCCTTTTCATAATATCTTTGTCCATTCCAACTGCCGATCCAAGAATACCTGGCCCAACACATGGAATATTTGCCAACTTTGCCAATCCTTGAATTGTTCCATCTTCGCCAAACGGACCATGCAAGACGGGAAAAATCACATCAATATCATCAATACTGTTTCTATTATTAAGATTCACTAAGCGGCTGTTTTTACCTGTGGGTGTTAAGGCCACCTCGTTTTTAGTATGTGTGAGTTGAATCATTTTAGGGTTATCTGAATGAAGAAGTTTTATAGAGCTATCATTCAAAAACCAACGCCCCTCTTTGTTAATTCCAATTAATACAGGATCATACTTTTCCTTATTAAGTGATTCTATTACATTCTTTGCCGATTGAAGTGAGACCTCGTGCTCTGCCGACCTGCCTCCAAATATCACTGCAACTTTAATTTTAGACATGTTCCTACCAAATTTTTTAAAAAAATAAGCAAGTAAATATTTAAAATGAAATTTAAAAAGATCAAATATACTATGAAAAAGTAGTACTAATATCTAAATCTGAAGTTAAAACCAATTTATATTATTCTCTTCCCTTAAAACCAGGATATAAATCACTTACTACTTCGCTGGAGATATATTCTTTCGTTTCAATATTCATTATTGTCAATACTCCTTTATTCCATCCTGCCCCTGTATCCATCAAATATACCTCGCACAGTTTCATCGGTTTAGTTGTTCCGAAATTTATGGTTGGAGTATGCCCTACATAAACCTCTTTATAGTCCGTAACATTTTTCTTTCCGGCCACTGAAGCCCCAAATGCATTATATATAAAACCTCTATCCCATATTAAAGTACTTTTGTCTTGTTGGTTAATACTGTAGTTGGGATCATATCCGGCATGAACAAATAGTCTGTTTTTATATTCGTAAAATAAGTTAGCTGATAGTAGTAAATCGATATGATTATCCGGAATTTTACCCCGATAACTATTTATAGTCGATCTGCCTCCCTGTAAAATCCAAATATCCGGGGCATCTCCGTTTATATACCATTTAAGCGCCCATTCATCGTGGTTACCAAGAATATATACCAGGTCTTCAATTTTTAAGAGTTCATCTATGGCTTTATTCACCTCGGGCCACCCATCACAAACATCACCAAGGCAGATTAATTTATCTTTTTTATAGTCAAAACTTATTTTCTCAAAACATTGTATTAAAGCCCTGTAAGCTCCGTGTATATCCCCAATGACAAATGTTCTGGCCATAAAATATATTTCATTCTTTTTATTGCAATAATTAAAATGAAACCATTTGAAACTATTTGATTTCCTTACTTTCCTGTTTTCCTTCCTTATTATTCAATACTTTACTTTTTGCTTTACCCTTGTAAAAAACCGATTCGATAACATTACCTGGGTGTAATTGTATTGAATCATTAATAACTTTTCCCTTAAATGTTGTAATGGAATATCCACGTTTAAGAACAGTTAAAGGATCAAGGTTTTGATTTTTTTCTTCCAGTAAACCCAGTTTATATTTTTGAGAAGACAAGTAAGTCTTTAATACATGTTTTAGTGAATTTGACATATGCATCAATTCGTACTTATCGAACAAAACCCTCTTTTTCGATAAAACATTTATACCGCTCATATAATTGTTTATATCCTGGTTATTTAAAGAAATAAATCTTTTGGATTTATGAAACAAATTTAACCGAATATTTTCCAGTGCTAATATGCTATTATTAATTAATTGTTTTACATCAGATGAAAATAATAACCCGATTTTTGCCAGTTTTTCATTTTCAAATCTAACTATATAATTTGCCCCTGATAGCAATTCCACAGCAAGTGAATTTACATATTCGTCTTGTTCCAGGAAATGAGAAATTAAGTATTCAGCCACAGCAGTTGGGGTTTTAAGCTTTTTATGTGCCACGATATCTACAATTGTTTCATCCTGTTCATGCCCTATACCCGTTAAAATTGGCAAGTTGAACTGTGAAACATGTAATGCCAGCCAATAACTATCAAAACAGTTGAGATCGGCTTTTGATCCACCCCCCCTTATTAATACTACCAGATCAAAAGCATGTTCATAAGCATGAATACGTTCAAGTGCACTAATAATTGATTGTTCTGCTTCATCACCCTGCATAAAGGCTGGAAAAAGTTTTGTGTGAAATTTATATTGATACGGATTGGTAAGAAGCTGATTTATAAAATCGCCATATCCGGCAGCAGTTTTTGAAGAAATTACAGCTATTCGTTTGGGAAGTAATGGAAATTCCAGTTCTTTATTCATATCAATTACACCCTCATCAGTAAGCCGGTTTATTATTTCCTGCTTTCTCATGGCAAGTTCACCAACTGTAAAAGACGGTTCAATATCAATAATATTTAAACTTAATCCATACAACTCGTGGAATTCAACGGTAACTTTAACCATTATTTTTATGCCTGTTGAAAGAGAAGTTCCTGTTGAGGTCTCAAAATATGGCTTTATTATTCTATAGTTAGAAGACCATACGGTGGCCTTTGCTTTTGCTTTCAGAAAATCAGTTTTTTCATCTTTTTCAATCAGTTCCATATAACAATGTCCGCTGGTATTTACTTTAAAATCACCAATTTCTGCAACAATCCAATATGAAAAGGTAGCATTACCTTTGATAATACTTTTAATATGCTGGTTAAGTTCAAATAAGCTTATTGCTTCCGTATTCATTTTTTTAACTAAAGCTTAATTATTTTATCCCTGAAAGTTTTATCGGCAAATCTTATTGTTATAATATACGTGCCTTTCTGAAGATCAGATAACCAATCAACATGAATAAGATTATAGCCTTCATTAGCTGAAATATTTTTCTTGGCAAGTAATGAACCACTAAAACTAAATACTTCACATGAAGCATCCTGAACAGAGGTTGACCAAAAGTCCATAAAAAGAACATCATGAAAAGGATTGGGAAATACTTCCATTTGATTATCCTCAAGAATATCCATTCTATGAGACGATCGAAGAAAAAGGTTGGCCTTTAAAAAATCGGGAATACCATGACCGTAAATAGTATCTGGATTTTCAAACCTGTCGCTGCTTTGAATGATAGACTGGTAAATATCCATATTTGTTGCAGAAGGATTGGCTTGCCATAAACAGGCTGAAAGTCCTGTGATTATAGGAGCTGATACAGAAGTCCCGTTTGCCATGGAAATCATTCCGGTTATAGATTGAACGTATGTACCAATTCCAATAGCACAAACATCGGGCTTTATCCGGCCATCTGAACTTGGACCTCTTGAACTGAAATAGGCAATATTTTCATTCATATCAACCGCCCCAATGGCCAAAACACTATCTGCATCAGCAGGTGCGGTGATATATCTCCATGTTGTATTTCCCTGGTTTCCCGCGCTAACAACAACAAGTATTCCTTTTGAAGCAGCAATGTCAGCAGCAATTGAAATACGTGTTGAGTTTCCATCCATATCATTATTGGTATGGTTTTGTGTCGGATCATCAAATTCAGAATATCCAAGTGATGTATTTATTATATCAATACCTACACTATCGGCAAATTCTGCTGCTGTTACCCAATTATCTTCTTCAATAAGATATTCCGATCCTGTGTCTTCAGACCGCAATAGCCAGAAACTTGCATCGGGGGCTGTGCCAATTAATTCGCCTGCCATATAGCTTCCTATAACAGAAAATACAGTTGTACCATGACTGTGTGCACTGAAAATGTCTGAATCCGGATCGACAAAATCACGGGTACCCAATACATGGTTATTCGCCCATAGCCTGTTAAAACCTGGTAATATATCGGTATTGTAAAAACCGGCATCAAGTATGGCAATATGAATTCCTTCTCCCGTGAAACCCATTTCATGTAACTTATCACCATTATGAATTGTTATTTGTCGGTTACCAAAACCATAATCAAACAAACTGGATAAGGGTAAGGTTTGAATGGCAGTTTGATTTATAGTTTTTTTAACACCTGTAATTGGTTTTATCTTTTGCAAATTGGACACAAAAGAGAATTGAAGTATCGCATTAACCTGTTCGGTTGTAATATTGCCAGTTGTAATTGAGTTAAACCATTTTGATCGATTTGTTACAGGGATACCTGCATCCTCCAAACTATCTATATATATTTGTGAAACCGGTAAATCATTCTGTTGAATAGAAATATTTTGTCGTTCTCTTCGTTGAATAGCTCTGACAGATAGAAATTCTTCAGGCTGGTTGAGTGAATAACTATTGTTTTCTTTATCTTTGAACTGAACCCTGTATCGCCCCGGAAGGGGTTGTGTATAGATATTGGAAAATAGAAATAAAAAAAAAACGGTTATGTTACTTGTTAAATCCATCGAGATTAATAATTATTCCTGTCATACCCGCTTTGAGGCAATAAATCATAGGGATTTGGTTCCCTGAATTTTCCAATATTCTCATTCATTTTTCTAAAAAATTCTTGTTCTTTTTCAGTCAATTCCTCTTCGTTTTCAGGTTTTCCATTTATATAATCTACTTCTTGGTTTACCGTACCATCATCGTTATAAAAAGTCCATTTCCCTTCGCGTTTATCATTTAAAAAATTACCTGCAGCCATCGGAAAATTCTTAGCATAATAAACCATAAATAAACCTGTTAGTTCATCATTACTGTATGTTGCTCTTAACCGTAATGAAGTATCCTCAAAATATTGCTGCCAAACCCCGTCTTTTATGCCGTTTTTCCATTCAATTTTTTCGCATAAATTTCCATTTGAATAATATTGATAAGAAAACCCATCTTTCACACCATTATTATAATTCTCTTCCGACTTAAGGGTATTGTCATAGTAACTATAATATTTCCATACACTATCTTTCTTTGAATTGTGATAATTTCCTCCAGCAGCAAGGGCATTATTCGCATAATATAGTTTTGCTTTTGCATATTGTCCCTTGTTATAAAAAAACATTTCTGCTTTTAATTTTCCATTTTCAAAATATCGCTTCATCTTTCCCGAAGGATAACCGTCTTTAAAGCATCCTATATACATAAGATTTCCATTTGGATAGTACTTTTTCCAAAAACCTTGTTTAAGCCCGTTATCATCAACTTGATTGAAAATAGTATCCTGACTGCTATTCTGCGAATAAAGGTTGAATACAAAAAATAATAATACAAAAAATAATAGTTCACGTTTCATACTAAATATTGTTTATTTTTTCATACTCTAAAATTATAAAATTTGTTTTACCTTATTCTATATATTGTCCAATAATCTTGGTTAACAATAAAAAAGCAGTTATACCACAATTGCAAATGCTTACGTTTTGTGATTTCAGCACCTAAAGTTACAATCAATATTTTTTTTAGTTTTGTTAGAACGCTTTATATAATCTGCAAACAAATTAATCTTAAAAAAAAGAAGTAAATTGAACCCGAAAAACATTACATAATTTTTAACTATATATAATATGAGTAACAGACTAATAGGTGGTTTGCCCAAAGTAGGTGTCCGGCCGGTAATTGACGGCCGGGAAGGTGGAGTACGGGAATCACTTGAACAACAGGTGATGAATATGGCAAAGGCTGCCTCAAAGTTAATTGAAGATAATTTATATTTTCCGAGCGGGGAGAAAATAGAATGTGTAATTGCAGATACCTGTATTGGAGGTGTCGCAGAAGCTGCTATGTGTGCTGATAAGTTCCGGAAAGAGGGAGTTGGTGTTTCGTTAACTGTTACACCATGTTGGTGCTATGGAACTGAGGTAATGGATACAGATCCTTTAATCCCAAAAGCAATTTGGGGATTTAACGGAACTGAAAGACCCGGTGCTGTGTATCTTGCAGCGGCATTAGCAGGTTATGCACAAAAAGGGCTACCTGCATTTGGCATTTATGGACGGGATGTACAGGATGCCGATGACAGTGAAATTCCTGGTGATGTACAGGAAAAAATACTTCGCTTTGTAAAAGCAGGTTTGGCAGTTTCACAAATGAAAGGAAAATCATACCTGTCAATTGGCTATAGTTCAATGGGAATTGCCGGTTCAATAGTTGATTCTGGCTTTTTCCATGATTACCTTGGAATACGAACCGAATTTGTGGATTCAACTGAAATATTACGTCGTATTGATGAAGATATATATGATAAAGACGAATTTAAGAAAGCAATGGCATGGACCAAAGACAATTGTAAGGAAGGAAAAGACCACAATAACCCGGAAAAACAGGTAAATGAAGAAAGGAAACAAAAAGAGTGGGAAATTGTAATAAAAATGACCCTTATTTGTCGTGACATGATGATTGGTAACCCAAAACTAATAGAAATGGGATACCGAGAAGAAGGATTGGGAAGAAATGCTATTTTAGGAGGTTTTCAAGGACAACGACAGTGGACAGATTATCAACCAAATGCAGATTTTACCGAAGCAATTTTAAACTCTTCATTCGATTGGAATGGTATTCGCCAAGCATTTATCTTTGCTACTGAAAACGACAGTTTAAACGGTGTTTCTATGTTATTTGGTCATCTGCTTACAAATACTGCACAGATTTTCTCAGATGTCAGAACTTTCTGGAGCCCTGAAGCTGTTAAGCGGGTTACCGGAAAAGAATTACCGGGAAAGGCAAAAAACGGGATTATCCATCTTATCAATTCCGGTTCAACCACACTTGATGCCACGGCACAGCAAAGTGATGATAGCGGTAACCCTGTTATGAAACCTTACTGGGAAATTACAGAAGAGGAAGTTCAAAAATGCCTGAAGAATACCAGGTGGCCGCAGGCTATACGTGAGTATTTCCGTGGAGGAGGTTATTCTTCCCAGTTTAAAACTGCAGGCGAAATGCCAGTAACCATGTCACGTATAAACCTGGTGAAAGAAATAGGTCCGGTACTTCAAATTGCCGAAGGATGGACCATTGAACTACCTGATTATATTCATAGTATACTTGACGAGCGAACTAATCCGACCTGGCCTACAACCTGGTTTGTTCCAATAATAACCGGAGCAGGTGCATTTAAAGATGTTTACACGGTAATGAACAACTGGGGAGCCAATCATGGGGCCATCAGCTATGGACACATCGGGGCCGACCTGATAACTCTCGCCTCTATGCTGCGTATTCCGGTATGCATGCATAATGTTTCCTCAGATAAAATATTCAGGCCAGCTGTTTGGAATGCTTTCGGAGAAGAAAAAGTAGGTGCCGATTACAGGGCATGTAATACATTTGGACCATTATATGACATATAAAACAAGTAATTTATTAATATTTAAATTATTATGGAAGAAAAAGAAAGATTTATTCCAAAAGGGATAGTATTGCCTTTTATACTGATTACATCGTTATTCTTCTTATGGGGATTAGCTAACAACATGACCGACACTTTGTTAGCTGCTTTTAAACGAATTATGAGTATGACCGATTCCAGGACTGCACTTATCCAGGTATCTTGTTACGGATTAGGGTATTTTATTTTTGCCCTGCCGGCTGCCATTTATATAAAAAAATATTCTTACAAATCCGGTATTCTTTTGGGCTTAGGATTATATCTTATAGGTTGTTTCTTATTCTTTCCTGCAAAGCTAACAGGAAATTATTTTTATTTTCTTGGGGCATTGTGGATATTGTTTGGAGGATTATCTATATTGGAAACTGCAGCAAATCCGTATATTATCTCAATGGGGCCTGAAGAAACAGGTACAAGGCGTTTGAATTTTGCACAATCCTTCAATCCTATCGGGTCAATAACAGGTGTATTTTTGAGCCAAATTTTTATCCTTTCTTCATTAAACAAAGCCGGGGCAGCAGAAAGAGCAGCGATGAGCTCCGAGCAACTACAGCTAGTTCAATCAGGAGAGTTGAATTCAGTAACCACAACATACGTATCTATTGGAGTATTGCTGTTGGCTTTATGGTTAGTTATTTATTTTATTAAAATGCCCAGAACCACTGATAATATTGGTGAAGTTAATCTTGGCCCAACATTGAAGCGACTATTTAAAAATAAAAACTATAAAATGGGTGTTGTTGCCCAGTTCTTTTATGTTGGAGCACAAATTGGCATTTGGTCTTTTACAATTCGCTATGCTATGAAAGAATTGAGACTGGAAGAACTTGTCCAACCCGGCGGAAAAACAGCTGAACAAATGGCAGCCAGTTACTATATTGCCTCACTTATATTGTTTGGTATTTCCAGGTTTATTTGTACCGGTTTAATGAAGTATATCAAACCAAGCAAATTGCTTTCATCCTTATCTTTTTTGGCTATTGCCTTTACACTGGTTGTTGTATTTATCGGTGGACGTATTGGAGTATATGCATTGGTATGTATTTCTGGATGTATGTCATTAATGTTCCCTACAATCTTCGGGCTTTCTGTTAGAGGATTGGGAGAAGATACAAAAATTGCCAGTTCAGGCATTATCATGGCTATTTTAGGTGGCGCTGTTATTACACAGCTTCAAGGGTTGGTCTCTACTTCTGTCGATAACATCCGGACGAGCCTCTCTTTTAATTTACCGAGTGGCATTAATATGGCGTACCTTGTACCACTTTGCTGCTTCTTATATATTGCGTATTATGCCTTTAAAACAGCAGGTAGAGTACCAAAAATTAATACTGAATGAAAATCATAATAGACAATTCATCACTAAATTTTCTTTTTTCTAATTTATTTTTTAATGTATAACCTATTAATTATACTGAAGAACTCAGGTTTGCAAATTTTATAAAAACAAACCTGAAGTTATTTCAGTTATACGGTGCCTACGCTTAGTCCTTCGCCATGCGCCTGCGCCTGTGATATCCTGAAATAACTTGACAAAAATAAACCCCTTTTTCACTCAGCGATTTTACCTCTCTTAAAAGGGTTACCTTTTTACATCTTAATCATTAATTAGTAGCTCTTAGAAAACGCCATAATTTTAGTAATAAACATATATGAGCTTTTATTCATAAAAAAATAGTCAACCAGTTATATGTTTAGCCTTTGAAAAATGCAAAAATGTTAAGGGAAAATAAGTGACGGAGGAAACCGAAAATCCCAAAAAGAGTAGGTAATAATTTAAAACTATGATATTATGAAAAGCTTAACATCCTTTAAAATGTGTTTACTAATTACACTGTGTTGTTCAAGTTCACTCGTTGCCCAGTATGTTTATCATTCTCAAAGTTCTTTTCCAATTTATACGGTCCCAAATAATAGCTTGCACTCCAAAAATTATATATTAGCAAAGGAAGCTAATAAAAAAGGGTATTTAATGGCTTCAAACACACGTATGCCAAATGGAGTTATTAATTTAACCGCTATAAAAATAAAAAACAACCTGTATCTCGATTTTTTCAGACATTTTACACATTCCTCTGCTATATACAACTATTTTCATGAACTCAATACACTTGATATTAAAGGAACTTCAGACGGTGGGTATATAGCATGCGGGCAAATTATGGATAGTACTTACAGGTATGCATTTATAATAAAGTTTGACGCCAAAATTAAGCCTGAATGGTTTAAATCGTATCAAAATATCTTTCAACTAAAATCAATACTTGAAGTCATAAATCCTGATAACAAGGCAAGTTATACTGCATGCGGAGATGACAGAACAGGCGCAGGTGGACAAGGAATTATATTGGCAGTTGACAAGTTGGGTGTCCCTGTATGGGTCAGAAGATCGGATTCAAATAACAATAATGACTTAATAAGTTATAATGAAATAATACAAGTATCACCAAAAATTATTCCAAGTAAAAAAGCCTTATTTGCCCTTGTAGGAAATGCATTAACAAACCCGGAAGAAAATAAAGATGTAATAATATCTGTTATAGATATAGATGGAAACATCCGGTATTCTATAATTTACGGAATACAAAATAACAGGTATTACACGTTTGATGAAGAAGGATTAGGAATAACTGTAACAGATAAAAGTAAATTCTTAATTTCCGGCAGGACAAGATTTGTTTACATTAATTATCCTTTCCCAATTTGGGACGATGTTCTATTATTTCAAATCGATATGGAATCTGCTGCACTTGATTGGGCAAAAAGATATGATATGATTGGAAATAATAGTACTGGTGAATTTGGTGAGAAAGTTGAAATTCAAAGAGATACAATTAATGTAACCGGACATTATAAAGGATATTTATTTAATCCTGATGCATCAGACGATGCTTTTATATTTAAAACAAGTATTGATGGAAAACCAATAAAAAATATAGTTTTTGGTTCTGAGTTAGACGATCTGCTTTATAAAATTGAGAGGAACAATGACGATGATGGAGTTATAACAGCAGGTTTCTCAAACAGTTTTACAGGAACAGGAATGTATGCCCCTTGGGTGGTTGAAGCCTACAGTAAAGTAAAAGATACGTGTCATAATCTTGAAGTTGAGTTGCCGGCATTTGATATTGAACTTCCATATAAAAAGACAGAACATATAAAATTTAAAAGTAAATTCAAAAAGGAAGAACTTGAAGAACTAAATATTCCCATTGATGAAAGAATAATTTGTCCGAAAATTAAATCAACATTGCCTTTTAAAAATACAAATAAGATTTCACTAAAATCAAATATCATGATCAACCCAACAATTACCAGAAACAGGTTATATATTACCGGAATCAATAAAAAATTTGCGTACAAAATTTTTAATGTTAACGGTACTATATTTAAAGTAGGTAATATTGATATTGACCAGGAAATAGATATTTCCGGTTTAAATCAGGGACTTTACTATATTACGGTTAGTTCAAATGGTGAATCAATTACTGAAAAGTTTGTAAAACAGGCAGATTAATAGGTTATGTAATTGCTAACTTATGTTAGCATATCCTGGTTATTATTTTTGATTGATCATCCGATAATTTACTTCATCGGATGATCTTTTTATAACAAACTCACTAATCATAATAAATTATATCTCCCCACATATATATGTATTATCAAACTGTATTATACATTTTGAGAAGATAGTAAAATCTAACAATATAAATTACAATTGATAAATTAAAATACTATTGCTATATTTAGCTGACTTATAATAGAAATAGACATATCTAAATATCCCAACAATAATGAAAAATAAATCTATTAAACATTCTCATTACATCTATGACCATTGTTTAGTAGTAATCATATTTTTCTTCTTTTGTTACACACAATATTCATTTGCACAGTACGGCACACTTGTTGATGAAGTTGAAGCCGAAGATGGTATACTTACTGGAGTAACTGTAAGCACGTTAACATCAGGTTATTCAGGAACCGGCTATATTACCGGTTTTGATAACATAGGAGATAAAGTAACAGTTACGGTTAACGTAACAGAAGCTGGTTTTTATAAACTTGTTATTCGTTACCTCGCTAACCTGGGAGAAAAAACTCAAGACCTTTACGTAAACGGAGAAGGACCATCACTAATTGTGTTTCCTTTAACCATAACATTTTCCGATATAGACGCAGGGAACTACCTTTTAAATGAAGGAGCAAATACTATTACTGTTCAAAAAAACTGGGGGTGGTCAGATGTAGATAAATTTACAATCTATCCTGCTTTGGAAAATACGTATAATATAACGCCTGATTTAATAGATGAAGATGCCGATTCTGTTACAAAAGCTCTTTATGATACACTGGTATCATGGTTTGGAGAAAAAATAATTTCTGGCCAGACAAACAGTTATTTTGACATTATAAATGACAAAACCGGCAGGATACCCATGATTAGAGCATGGGATTTTCAATCATATACAGAAGGATATCCCTATCATTGGGATGGAGGTGGACATACTTTTGGCCTTGAAGATAATGGTAGTGTTCAAGCAGCTATTGACTGGTACAACAATACAGCCCATAAAGGACTTGTTACATTTCATTGGCACTGGCATTCCCCAAGTGGAGGTAGTCCGGGCACAAATACTTTCTATACTAATGAAACGAGCTTTGATGTTAGCCAGGCGGTAATACCGGCCACACAGGAATATAATGACATAATAAGGGATATCGATACGATAGCTTATCAGTTAAAAAGATTACAAAGCACCGGCATCCCGGTATTATGGAGACCTTTACATGAAGCCGGAGGAGGATGGTTTTGGTGGGGAGCCAAAGGGCAGCAGGCTTGCTTAAAGCTTTACAACATATTATTCGACCGGTTAAAAAACCACCATCAACTTCATAATCTTATCTGGGTTTGGTCAACACCGGAAACCGATTGGTATCCGGGTAATGATAGTGTTGATATTATTGGTCATGATTCTTATCCGGGAGCATATAATTATACTACCCAAAAAAATGCATTCGACCGGTTGTATAACTTGGTAAATGGAGAAAAATTAATCGCGATGACAGAAAATGGCCCTATACCGGAACCCGAAAACTGTCTTACGTATGATACACCATGGTTGTATTTCTTATCATGGGCAGACTTGGTCACACAGCAAAATTCAGATTTACACCTATGGGATGTTTATAATCATTATGATGTTCTTAGTTTTGAAGGCGATTATGTAAACCGCCCAACTTCTATAATTGAACCGGAAATCTCAAATGATTATCAACTATTCCCAATTCCTGCGAAAGATGTGGTTCATATAGAAGGAGAACATATTACCAAGATGGAACTTATTGATATAAAAGGTAAAATTATCTTTACAGCTAACAACCCTGCAGATGAAATTGATATACATAAGTACGAAAATGGAATTTATATTTTAAAACTATATAACGTTCATAAGGTATCTTTTTATAAATTAATTATTAATAAATAATAAAATAGAAAGAATTACGTATTTAGGAATACATATTTTTATTCTAACTATCAAAAAGTGAATTAATCATGTTTAAACAAAAATATTCATTAACCCGGTTTGCAATTACTTTTTTAGTTTTAAATCTGATTCTTTCTTGTAAAGAATCTCAAAATACGAATAACAAACTTGAAAAAATTGCTGATGGTTTCCAGTTTGTTGAAGGACCGGTTTGGAAAGATGGAGGATTGCTATTTAGTGATATCCCCGCCAATACGGTTTGCCGTTGGACACCTGATTCTGGAGTAACCGTCTTTCTAAATCCGTCAGGGAACTCAAACGGACTTGCTTTGGACAAAAAAGGAAACCTGCTTTTAGCTCAACACGGAAAACGTCAATTGGCAAGGCTTGAGCATGATGGCTCTGTATCAGCACTGGCAACTTATTATGAGGGTAAAAAATTGAACAGTCCGAATGATATGGCCATTAAATCCGATGGCTCTGTCTTTTTTACCGATCCTCCTTATGGTATTCAAAGTGACCAGGAAGAATTAGGTTTTAGTGGGATTTACAGGTTAAGCCCCTTTGGTGTTCTTTATTTACTTGACACAACCTTATCACGGCCAAATGGCATTGCATTTACACCAGATGAAAAGAAAATATATGTTGGCGACTGTGAAGTACGTAAAATTTATGCATGGGATGTACTATCCGATACACTTCTAACCAATAAACGATTGTTTGCATCAATGGGAGAACCGGGTTATGCAGATGGAATGAAGGTTGATAAACAAGGACATTTATTTGCAACAGGACCGCTTGGTGTTTGGGTATATGATGCAGATGGTACCGTACTGGATACGATCAAAGTTCCTGGTCAAACAACCAATTGCAATTGGGGAGATAAAGATGGTAATACCTTGTATATTACATCAGGAACTGAAGTATACCGTATTAGAAATGCTTTTTTAAGTAATTCCAGTAGCAAATAAAAATTAATTATTTAGTATCAGCGCGAAAACTCGTTTTTTTGAAAGTGGCTGTGCGAAAGCTTCAAGTGCAAGGCTTGCGAAGACCGAAAAATGGGAGTTTACCAATCGTAAATGACCAGTTTTCGGACGAGCATAACGCAGCAATTGGAGTTTTCGCGCAGCCACTATTTAATTCTCAAATTACTTCTTACTCTTTTTCAGATCATATAACCTCATCAAGTGGTTTACGTTTACTATTTCCCACTTGTTTAAAATGACTTGGTGTGAGTCCGGTTACTTTTTTAAATTGATTAGATAAATGCGCCACACTGCTGTATCCCATCTGAAAAGCAATTTCACTAAGAGTTAATTCACCATACACTAACAATTCTTTTACTCTTTCAATTTTTTGGTTTATGACATATTTTTCAATAGTTATTCCTTCAACCGAGGAAAATAGACTACTTAAATAATTGTAATCGCGGTTAAGCTTTGACTCAATAAGTATTGAATAATTAAGATGCTCATCGTCCTGATCATAATGAACTAATCCTATTATAATGTTCTTGATCTTTTCAATAAGTTGTGCTTTGCTGTCATCAATAATCTCGAAACCCAGATCAAGAAGCTTCTTGTTAAGTACTTTCAAATCTTCTTGTCTAATAGTTTCTTTAGTTTCTACTTCTCCTAACGAAATAGAAACAGGGAAATAACCTGCTTCCTGAAATGCTTTTTCAACAGCCATAATGCACCGGTTACAAACCATGTTTTTAATATGAGTTTTCATGATTATAACTTGGTGATTAAAAATAGGAATTATTTAGTTAATCATCAAAAATTGCAGTGTTCCAAAGAACATAACTGCAATTAAAATTAATGATCTGATTTTCATAATATTTACTTTTTTTTTATAATTATTTGTTTTCTAGCTTAACAATATTTACCTCTTAATCAACAATTTATCCTTGTTTTCCTGACAGTTAGCCAAATCTTGTAACTGGCATTTGGAACAAGCTCCTTCCTTATCCAGGCTACCGTCTTCAAATGCACATGAATGAGCTGAAAATTCTGCTTTGGGGTTGAACCATAACTTTATTCCTAATGCCAGCATGACAAAAGCAACTAAAATAACCGATATGATTACCAATTTAAAATACATAATGTTATCCTCCTTTTTCTTTGCTATATAGACAACAACCTTGTAATTCATCCAGAATGGCTAGCATTTCTTTCTTGTTTATCAATTAATTAATAATCTTCGTTTTTTCTTCAAATTCTTCTTTGCTAATTTCGCCCCTGGCATATCTTTCTTTTAAGATATCGAGAGCAGATTTATTATGGGATTGGTTTGAAGTGTTGTTTTGGTTAACAACTTTGACTACCAGCCAGATAATTATAACTAGTATTATTAGTCCGATTAACCAGCCAAAACCCATTCCCCATCCGTGTGTTCCAAATCCATGTTCCATGACAAACCTCCTTTTATATTTAATTTTTAAAGGGGTAAAGTTTTTGTTAAATAATCAAGAAAAAATTAATGCTCAGCTAATTACTAATTATCTAACATACTATTTTAGATATAGTTTTGATTATTAACATAATTTAACCCTTTTCAAAATGTCTTTTAGCAGCAATGGTGATGACTATGTGACTCTCCTTTACTCAAGGGAGCCAGTTTCATATTACATACGGGACAATTTCCCGGAGCATCGTATGTTTTTTCTCCTTCGCATTTCATTGGGCATTGACTCTTTGTCCATTTGCATACCGCCATGATGGCGCCCTGTAGATACTTTCCCGCCTTCCGGGTTCATCATACTGGGCTTCCCGGCCAACTGGGCAGCAGCATCAATTTTGAATATCCCATTTACGGCTATTTCTTCACGCTCAGATAAACCGGCTTTTACAACATAAAATTCACCGGCTGAAGGCCTGAGGACAATTTCACGGTACTTGAAGGTAGGTTGTTCACGGCCGGGAACTTTAACATATACCACAGCACGTTTTCCTGTCCAGAGTACCGATGTTTTGGGTACCATCAGGTCTTTTTGGCTACCGGCAATTGACGAAGTAACCATGCCATTGGCAAACATTTCAGGTTTCAGAAACAGCCCTGGGTTTTGAATTTCAACTCTTACCTGAGCTATACGGGTTTTTGGATCAATTAACGGATCGATAAAACTAACACGGCCACCGAAGTTTCTTCCGGGCAACGACAAATGATGGTTCTCCTTTCAATACAAAATTTAATATCCTATGATCGTTTTGATCATAATCTACTTGTCTGTCGGTAGAGACTTGGTAACCAAAATTTTTCATGTCCTTTTAAAATAAAAGATAATTAGCAATTTTTATTGCAGCTGACCTCGCATCGGCAATTGTATCTGAAATACTCATTGGGCCAGATATAGAACCTGCAGTGAATATCCCTGGTATATTGGTTATATTATTTTCCAAATGCTCATCATAATGCTTAACAAATCCATCACTACTAATATTAGTGCCCAACAGTTCACAAATATTTTTTGTACTTGAAGAAGGTTCCATTCCAACCATCAGAACCATTATAAGGTGATTACTTAAAACCGGTAAAAAAGTATTGTTTATAATTACAACTTGTACAAGTAAATTAAATCCAGTAACATATAAATTATTGTTAAGACAAAAACATCAATCAATCTTTAATCAAAATTTTCAACTTTTCTTTCATCCATTTTTTCAGTATTTTTATAAGCAGTCATAAATTAAATCATTAACAATTTATTAATTATCAAAATTAAATTTATGAAAATTTTAAAATCGGTTCTTGTTATTTTTAGTATTGGCATCTATACCCTTAACATCAATGCCCAATCACCTGATGATTTAATTGGTTATTGGCTCAGTGAAGAAAAGGATGGTCAGATTCAGATTTATAAAAAAAACGGGAAATATTTTGGCAAACTCATATGGATTGAAGAACCAAATGAAAAAGACGGTTCACCAAAACTGGATGATAAAAATCCTGATGAGAAACTGCGAAATAGAAAAGTACAGGGGCTTGAAATTTTAAAAGATTTCAGTTTTGATAAAAAAGAAGATGAATGGAGTGGCGGTACTATTTATGACCCGGAGTCTGGTAAGACTTACAAAGCATTTATGTGGTTTGAAAATGGAAATACAAATTTACTTCAATTAAGGGGCTATTTCGGTTTCTCCCTATTAGGAAGAACAACAGAATGGACACGAGAAAAAGCTCAATGGAAACACTAAGTTTTTATCGATAAAAATTTGTAACTATTAAAAATGGATATAATCTTTTGATTTCGGATTTCAAATAATAGTTACAAATTTTTATTTTATAACCCAAACCTTATACGGCAGGATATTTTTTAAATATTTCTTCTGATTTTAGTAACAGGTCAATATACTGTGCCCTCTTATAAACAAACGGATCATTTATATTTTTATTTGAAAGTTTACCTCTGAAATCATCAAGTTTATTATATCCTTTTTTCTGCATCCATTCCCGTATTTCAGTAATAATATTACTTATATAATCAATTTTATTTTTGTAGACCGTACTTACTATTTGAACACAATTTGCTCCTCCCAATATCATTTTTATAACATCGCTTCCTGTAAAAATACCTGTACTGCTACAAATATTTCCTTTTATTTTACCATACAATAAACCGGCAAATCGAAGCGCTAACCTGTTATCTTCGGGATTGCTAAGGCTATAAGGGGCAAAATGTTGTTCTTTTTCTATATCAATATCTGGCTGGAAAAGCCTGTTAAACAAAACAAATCCATCAACACCAACATTATCCATTTGTGAAATAATATTGAGAGGATTTGCATAGAAAGGGCTCAATTTAACACTTATAGGCAATGAAACTTTGGATTTAACAGCCTTAAGAATTTCAATCTGGTTTTCATTTATCTTCCTTCCGTCAGTTTCCATATCCCTGGGAACTGCATAAAAATTCAGTTCAAGGGCATCTACCCCTGTTTCTTCTATAAGTTGAGCATATTCAATCCAGGTTTCCTTATAAATAGCATTAAGACTTGCTATAACTGGGATACTAACACTTTCCTTAACTTTACGCAGATTAGCCAAATGTTCTTCCGGACCGGCATGTTGAAGATGAGGAAATAAACTAACCATTTCGGCATTTCTTTCACTATATTCATCAAGCTCATCATCAAGTTGTGCACTTTCCAACTGTATTTGTTCCTCAAATAAAGATTTATAAACAATAGCGCTTATGCCCGCATCTTCTGCTTTTTTAATATTGTCAAGGTTTGTTACAAGATTACTTGCACCTAATATTACCGGATTTTTTAACTCCAGGCTTAGATATTTTGTCTTTAAATCAGTCATTTGCATTAAGATTTTATATTTATTTTATATTTATTTTATATTTTTAGAAACGCAAATTTATCAATAAATCTTTAATATTTGTCCAGAATAACTTCTGATTGAAGATTTATATATTAGTTTTTTTCCAAATTAATTTGCTTATAAAGATGTTAATACTTTTATTTTACTGATTCATAAGCATATATTCTTATGAAGTTTTATCAGCAATTACGCAATTATCCTTACATTAGGCTCATATTTCCATTTATTATAGGAATTATTGCCGGTATTTATTTGCATTTTCCACTGAAGCCGGTTTTGTTTATTCTCTTTTTATTCTTTTTATACCTGATTTTTATTGATAAAATTCATAAAAAATTTCGTCATCGGTGGATTTTCGGTTTGGGAGTAAATATAATTCTTCTGATGGCCGGATTAATCTTAGTCCGACAAAATTTTCAACAACACAATAAGTACAAACCATTACACAAAGAAGAATCATACTGTAAAAGCTATATCCTTGAAACACCTGAAATTAAGAAGAATACAATAAAGTTACTCATTAAAAACCTATGTATTAATGATTCTGTTACAAAAATATTTCCCTGTAAAGTCTTGGCTTACATTGAAAAGGACAGCCAGTCATTAATCTTAAAAGAAGGAGATATACTTATCTATAAAGCAATGATTCATGAAATTGATGGCAATCATCCAGCCACTACAATGCTTGCAGGAATTGGGAAAAATGAAGTTGATTATATCCGCGAAAATTGTCCGGATATAGATTTTTTATGCCTTCAGATGTATGGAGATATTGAAAACCTGGCACAACGTATTGCAGATGCTGGTTATAATGGA
>CAZWGG010000014.1:0-21071 GCA_964633305.1 uncultured Bacteroidales bacterium | reverse complement strand
AATTGAACCAACAAGGTATTATAGCACAACTACCGACATTTCCTATAGAAAAAGGCATAGCAGGGGCGGGCCTGCTGGCACAAATCATGATCGATAAGTTGTAGACCATTTGCCTGTTTACAGGCAAATAGAAAGGTTCAAAAGGGATAAAATAAAAATATCTTCCTCCACGATAAATGGATGGCAGGAATCGGTATGTAATTTATTGGCACCACTTTATGATACCCTAAAACACAGGGTTTTATCCCAGGGATATCTTCAAGTTGACGAAACGCCCATACAGGTGTTGGACAAGACCAAGAAGGGAACCACCCACCGGGGATATTATTGGATATATTACAGCCCGTTGGAAAAGGTGGTTTTCTTTGATTATCGTCATGGCAGGTCAAGGGAGGGGCCCAAAAAACTGCTCAAAAATTTTGCTGGCTATTTACAGACTGATGGGTATATCGTATATGATATTTTCAAGGACAAAAAGTCTATAACCTTGCTTAATTGTATGGCACATGCACGCCGTGGTTTTGAAAAAGCCCTTGCATATGACAAGAAAAAGGCTGAATACGCGTTGGGTGAGTTCCAAAAACTATATGCTATTGAGAAGCAAGCAAGGGAAGGTAATTTCACCCCTGAACAAAGACATAAGCTCCGTTTGGATAGATCACTTCCTATACTAAATGATTTTGGTAAGTGGGTGGCAGAGACCTATAAATCGGTTTTACCCAAATCACCCATAGGCCAAGCCACAGGATATTGTATACCCAGGTGGGATAACCTGGTAGCTTATCTGCATGATGGCTCATTAGAGATAGATAACAACCTGGCTGAAAATGCTATTCGCCCAATAGCTTTAGGCAGGAAAAACTACCTGTTTGCTGGTTCACAGAGAGGAGCTGAAAGGGCTGCTATGTTTTACTCTTTCTTTGGTACGTGCAAGAAAAACAATGTTAACCCCTTCGAGTGGTTAAAACATACCCTGGAGATAATCCCCGATTATAAGGTCAACAAACTTACCGGCCTATTACCACAGAATTTAAAGCTGTAGTTCTCCACGATACTACAAAAATATAAGGTAGTAATGAATTTTCTATGACCTACTTGGTAGGACGGATACAATGTGATAACTAAAAGTATAAATAGATTTTTCATAGTGTTCAGATTTTAATAATAGATCATTGATTTAAATTAACGAAATTCTTCATTTTACCATTGTTAATGATAAATAAATGTTTGCAAATGAATTGTTAATACATTTTTAAAAATGTCCCAGTGTATAAGCGAACCGTTTAGTTTTATCAACACGGTATATTTTGTTTCGGACTATATTTACTAGAAAGTATTTCAATATGTTACTGTTTTATAATAAGTCTATACACATAGATTACTTATACTATTAAACGTGTCCAATTCTTAACCCTGTAAATAAGAGCAAATTAAATTCTGTATAGAATATTTGCTTAAACAACAAATGAACAAGGTCAAATAAATAAACATTTCTGAAATTTTTAAATATAAAGCTCTTTTTTTATTCGTATTGGCTACAGTTCAGGAAATCCTGCCTTATACTACCCTTTCTCATTCACTAAGGTTGTTAATTTTAATTATTCCAGGCATGAAATAGAACTTTTAAGTTGAACTATCATGTAGTGATTGCATTATTGTAGAAGTATTTTGTTATCAAAACATTAACCTCGCCGTGCCGTTCGCTGGAAGAGGTTTCATGCCAGAATTAAAAGTTAACAATCCTGCCTTCCCTCACACCAAATCGATCCAGCATTCCTTCTAATTAACTAATTGAATAACTGATTTGACATCCAGACAATCATACCCCATAACTTTTCATCATAAATTGATGTATTTCATCTTTATTAGTTAAAAAAGATTTTTATATTTGTTTTTTTACATTGCTATATCAGAAAAATAAAAGATATGACAAAAGAAAGAAAACACCCAAAAGGACTAATGGTATTATTTTTCACTGAAATGTGGGAACGGTTTGGTTTTTACTTACTGCTGGGAATTTTTACTCTTTACATGTTACAAGGCAAAGATTCACCAAATCCGGGATTTGGATTTTCTGTAGAAAAAGCTGCAGATATTTATGGTACTTATCTTGCCTTGGTTTATCTAACCCCATTTATCGGAGGGTTACTTGCCGATAGACTATTGGGATACAGATTATCAATAACCATAGGAGGCCTCTTATTTTCAGCTGTCTACATAGGACTGTCCATATATAATGAACCCACATTCTATATATCCTTATTGCTAATAATTCTTGGTAACGGGTTATTCAAGCCAAATATTAGTGCATTAGTTGGTAAACTTTATGATAATAATAAAATTTTTAAACCAAATAAAGATGCCGGATTTAACATTTTTTACATGGGGATTAATATTGGTGCTTTTGTTTGTAACTTTATTGCTGCCTATTTCAGAAATAAATTTGGATGGGGATGGGCTTTTGCTGTTGCCGGAATAGGAATGTTAATAGGGCTTATATGGTTTTGGACAGGGCATTTGTATGCAAAAGATATCAAAGAGGTTGATAAAATTGCACCCAAAAGAGAGGGAGATATATCAATTAAAAAAATTATTACCAGGCTTTTTATACCTGCTTCTGGTGCTGCTTTATTAGGTTGGTTTATACCGGGAAGTATTTTTGGAGCAGATTCAACAGATGCATTTCTTTTCTTTAGCGTTTTTGTAGTTTTGTTTTATTTAATGATACACAAAAATGCAGATAAAAAAGAAAAACAGCCTATAGCAGCCTTGCTTGCCGTATATGGTTGTGTTATAGTGTTTTGGGCAATATTCCATCAAAACGGGGCTGCTTTAACGCTTTGGGCCGAACAGTATACACACAGGGAAGTTCCAAAACCATTGGAAAATGTAACTGATGCTTTATATCTTAGTAAAACGGTCTCAACTGATCTTAGAGAAGTAACCGCTAAAGATATACATGGAGCTCCAATACTTGATGAAAATGGAAATCCTGTTAAGACTTTAGGCCCTGACCCTTATTTTGATAATCTGCCAAAAGAAAAATGGCCGGAAGATGGAAAATTGAAATTAATCAACACCGAAATATTTCAATCGATAAACCCTGGATTTATTATACTCTTTACCCCATTGGTCGTTGGCTTTTTTAGCCTGCTTAGAAGAAAGAAAAAACCTGTTTCAACACCTGCCAAAATTGGATGGGGCATGGTAATTACAGCCTTATCAGCAGTAGTAATGGTCATAGCTACTATTGTCTCAAAAAACGGGGCTGTAAAAGCTGCTGCAGGATGGTTATTTGGAACTTATGCCGTAATAACTATCGGAGAATTGTGCCTAAGCCCAATGGGCCTTTCATTGGTATCGAAGCTAAGCCCGCCAAGAATAACAGCATTAATGATGGGAGGATGGTTTCTTTCTACGGCTATCGGCAATAAACTGTCTGGAGTATTGTCGGGACTTTGGAATATGTACGAAAAGAAAGCATTTTTCTTTGTAACAAATACGGTATTGGCCATGATATCTGTTACCTTGATATTTATCTTGCTCCCTTGGCTTAAAAAAGTTGTAAAAGAGTATGCCGGCGAGAAGTAGTTGATAAAAACACATTACCAATCCTTTAACCAGGCAATTGCTATTCAGTCAATTAGCTTGTAGGTTAGGTATATCGGAAGGTGCAAAAAAAGTTACACTGAAACTTCAGAAAAGTACTGTCTGCACTCTACAAAGCGTCCGAAGAAAACACCAAGGAGTAAAATTAGGTTCTTTATTCAGATAAAAGTAGTTTTTGCATATTTATAGCATAAATATTTCCATCTGCACATCCAAAATAAATAATTCCTTTACTAATAGCAGGGGTACATTGTACCCAACCTTTTACAACAAATCGTGCTTTCAATACCTTATTTTGTTTATCAACGATTGATAATGACCCTGATTCTATATTAGGATACCCAGCGGTCCCAACAATCACATAATTATCATAAATCAAGGGCATACCATAATTAAGGCCACTTACATCTACCTCCCATTTTAATTTTGGTGTATCGGCATCAAAAGCATAAACCACTTCTTGTAATGAACTGCCTGTATATAATACATTCTCCGATTCAACAGGGCCACCGAAAATCCATTTATCTTCCGGTTGATGATACATCCATATTTTCTCCCCGGTTTCGGGATCAAGACAATACAAATTACAGCTTCTACCTCCAAAATATACTTTATCATTATAGATGAGTGGTTGTGAAACTATTGAATTTACCCAAAATTCATATATATTATCATCTTTGGTATCGTATTGCCAAAGCAGGTTGGAAGTTTTTAAATCAAAGGCAGATATTACTCCCAGCCAGTCGCCCACAAATATTTTATTACTATATATTGCAGGTGTTGTTTCAATACTGGCATTTGCCTGGGGTGTTTGGGCTTCGAATACTTGCTCTCCTGTTATTATGTTTATGCCAAAAACAAGTCCTTCCTCAAATCCAATATATACAATACTATTGAAAAGTTCCGGTGATGATCGAAAACAATCCCACTGGTCATGCTGATTTATTACTTTACCTTCATAGAGTTTAGTTTTCCATAAAATATCCCCGTTTATACTTAATCCGTACAAAATATTTCCACTTTC
Source organism: uncultured Bacteroidales bacterium (assembly GCA_964633305.1). Classification (GTDB taxonomy): domain Bacteria; phylum Bacteroidota; class Bacteroidia; order Bacteroidales; family UBA10428; genus CAZWGG01. The sequence goes on along the minus strand of CAZWGG010000014.1, from coordinate 16,438 downwards.
AAAACATATAATGTCTTTATATATAACGGCTGTTGTTAAAATCTGGTTCTTTGCGTTAAACCTCCATAATTCATTTCCCGTAATTGCATCAATAGCATAAAAATTGCTATCTAAGCTCCCAATATAAAGAATATCGTTGCGGATAACAGGCGATGCATATACTTTTCCTCCAGTTAAAAAGCTCCACTCAATTAGTTTATTCCCTGCTAAAGAATTTACTCCTAAGAATAAAAAAAGCATACCAACGGATAGTTTAAAAAAATGCCTCATATTTTATTAATTTTAATTATTACAATTTATAAAAGTAGATATAGTATAGCATAAAAATGACTGAATAATTTCAGAATACGTTTATTAATACTATTTTTTGGTTTAGAACAATGTTAATAAATTAAACAATTTGGCTTTTTTTAAATTGTGTTGGGGTCATACCTGTACTTCTCTTAAATGCAGTGTTAAAAGATGATTTACTATTAAAACCTACTTCAAATAAAACTTCCAATACTGTTTTGAATCCACTTTTTGAATCTGATAAAAGGCGTTTTGATGCTCTGATTCTATAGCTATTAACAAAATCGTAAAAATTTTGATTTAACGAAATATTAATTACTTCAGATAATGAACGGGGAGGTATGTATACTTTTTCAGCCAATTCCAACAGGGTTAAATCAGGGTTTAAATAGGGTTCTTCTTTTTCCATATAAACAAGTAGTTGGTTTAGGTATTTTTCACGCAATGATTTGGATAATGAATATTTCTTATGCATCTCATTAGCTATTCCCATAAATATTACAGGTTGCCTTAATCCCATATAAATCATAGCATTTAAAAACACAAATAGCAAAACCCGGGATATAATAAAGATACTATTATCCTCGGTAAAATTATACGCTACATCAAAAGCCCATTTAGCAATAAAACCAAAAAGAACAAAATACATCCACGATAAATTAATTGAACTAATTGTTGAGTATGAATTTTTAATTTCTGAACGATACTTCCGAATTACATGCAATGAAGCAAGAGTATATAGTAAAATAGAAGTATGCAGATAAGCCAAATAAAAATTCCAAAAATGAGGAAAGAATAAACTGCCTGATTTCAATAGCTCTCTTTTTGTATCTGCATTATATATGTGAAACGTGAAGGTTAAATATAAAAAATGGCATAGAAAGAATTGAAAATGAATTAAATCTAATTTTCTGTACCTAAAATTTACGTTTGTTAATGATTTTATATAAAAATACAAGGTAGGGCCCCATAAAATAGTAAAAGAAGAACCAAAAAAAATACAATGTGGAAAATGAATAAATACATAATCATACAAATGCAGGCCCAGTAAATTGGTAATACAAATTGCCTTTGAAAAAAGAAATATTCCCAGAATTTTATTTGATATTCCATTATTTGATTTTTGAAAAATCAGGAAAGGAAGTAGTGATAATAGCTGAAAAAATAAAACAAAAAGAAGAATGTCGACAAACCCTACCTTCATAATACTGAAACTTTGCTATAAAATATTTTATAGTTACCTCTATCTATAATGATGGCTCAAAAGTAAAATTCACTATCTCCTTATTGACAAAAATTAACCAATAATTATTTAATTGTACCAGAATTTAAAAATTATGTGTTGATTTATAGTTTGTTTCATGTTTTTGGTGCAAACTATCAAATATAGGACTAATTCTTCTGTAATTGCATTTTTTAATTAACTTGCAAAGCTATGTTCTTATTTTTCAGGAATATTTTTCAGCGTTTCAACTAAAAATTCCCAAAATTTCCCAACAGATTCAATATTAACTTTTTCATCAGGAGAATGAGGAAACCGTATTGTGGGACCAAAAGAAATCATATCCAGGTTTGGATATATTCCTCCTATAATACCACATTCCAGCCCAGCATGTATAGCCTTCACCTGCGGCACTTTATTAAATTTCTTTTTATAAGAAGCCTGCATGGTTTTAAGAATGAGAGAATCCGGGTTTGGATTCCATCCCGGGTAATTGCCATCAAAACGAACATTCGCACTAACCATTTCAAATAAAGCCTTTATTCTCGCCATAAGGTCATCTTTAGCTGAATCAAGACTACTTCTTAACAAACATTGTATTATGATTTCCTTTTCATCAGTTTTTACAATAGCCAGATTTGATGAAGTTTCAACGAGTCCTTCAACCTCACTGCTCATTCTTATGACACCGTTAGGGCAAGTATATATGGCACTAATAAGTCTATTCTGTGTCACTTCATCAATTACTGTGCCTGGAGTTGATACCTTTTTTGTTGTGATATTCATTTCCGGATCAATCTTTTGATATTCTGTCTTTAATATTGAGACATGTCCATTCATGAACTCAAGAAAACCCTGCTCATTTTTTTCTGGCACCACCAACACAGCAGTAGCCTCCCGTGGTATAGCATTCCTTAAATCTCCTCCATTAATACTTGCCAGTCTGGTATTAAATTTAAATGTTGATCTCCATAATAACCGTGTTAATATTAAATTTGAATTTGCCCTGCCTAAATCAATGTCCAATCCTGAATGTCCTCCTCTTAATCCTTTCACGTCTATCTGGTAAGCGACATAACCGTTTGTAACTTTTTCTTTGGTATATGTAAAACATATATTTGCATCAACACCTCCTGCACAACCAATATACAATTCGCCTTCATCCTCTGAATCGGTATTTATAAATATATCACCTTGTAATATACCTGGTTTTAGTGCAAAAGCACCTGTCATACCGGTTTCTTCGTCAATGGTAAATAACGCTTCAATTGGCCCGTGTTCAATATCTTTTGATTCAAGAACAGACATAATTGCTGCTGCACCAATACCATTGTCAGCCCCTAATGTTGTTTTGTTGGCCCGTACCCATTCTCCATCAATTATGGTTTCAATCGGATCTTTCTCAAAATCATGAACTTTGTCACTATTTTTTTGAGGAACCATATCAAGATGTGCCTGAAAAATTACACCTTTTTTATTGTTCATCGTGTTAGAAGCCGGTTTTCTAATTATTACATTTCCTACTTGGTCAACAATAGTTTCAAGCCCAAGATTTTTACCAAATTCTTTAATAAAGTCAATAACCTTCGCTTCTTTTTTTGAGGGTCTTGGAATTTGTGTTAGCTTGTAAAAATTTTTCCAAACATTTTTGGGATAGATTTCAGTTATTGATTTACTCATTTTAGTATTTTTTTTGATTTCAGTACCAAATAGTTCCAGTTTAACACCAGATTAACACGTAAATGTAACAAAAATTACTATCTTGCGTTCAGTAATTTAGTAAATAATCTTTTTTGATTATTTTGTTCATTTAAAAGATATACTGATGAAGCGGTTAATTATCGTGATTTCTAATATAATGTTAGTAGCAACTATTTATTGCCAGGAAGTAAAATGGTACACAATTGAAGAAGCGATAGAGTTAAGCAAAAAAGAACCACGTAAAATGATGGTAGACGTATATACTGATTGGTGTGGTTGGTGTAAAGTAATGGATAAAAACACGTTTGGAAATAAAATTATAGCCGATTATTTAAATGAAAACTATTACCCGGTTAAGTTGAATGCCGAACAAAAAGAAGATATAACCATTGGAGATCAAACCTATAAATTTGTAGCCCAGGGCAGACGTGGATATCATGAACTGGCCGCGGTATTACTTAATGGAAAGATGGGATATCCATCGGTGGTATTTTTAGGAATGGTAAATAATCAACTACAGGTAATCTATTTGAAACAAGGTTATACACCTCCAAAAGATTTTGACCAGGTAATTAAGTTCTTTGGAGAAAATTATTACAAAAATAAAACCTGGGAAGAGTTCATGGCAGAATATAAATCACCAATTGAAGAATAGTTTTTAAATGGTTTCAGGTTATTTCAAGTAGCTGCTGTAAACATTGGGATCATAAAACTGAGCAGGTAAAAAAATTTTCATTTAAGGAAACGAAAGTTCCATATCCTAAATGGTATGTTTATTGATAAACCGGATAAGAGAATCATGATGACCATAGTAATTCCGAAAAGAGTTGTACCTACAAGTATGAAAACTGTTTCAATAACCGTTTTTCCCGGATCAATTCCATTTATAACTGTAAGGATTAAAGGCCCTACAAAAATGTATAGGCCTATAAGAAAAAATAGCAGGTGAAAAAAGTAAAAAACAATTTTTCCAAATATTGTAGTCTTAAAATCAATTTCATTTTTAGTTTTACAGCCGAATTGATTAGTATATGCTCTCCAATCTTTATATCTTCCCCTATCAAATGATTTTTTTCGATAGGTGGGGTACCTCGATAACGAATGGCTTTTATTATAGTATAGCCTTCTGTTCTTATAGATAATATTGTAATAAGATAAATAATCAAATGCTCTTTTAATTTTTATAAACTCCTGGCTTGCATCCGGAGATGAATTTACATCGGGATGATATAATTTGGCCTTGTTCCGATATGCTTTTTTTATTTCTCCAATATCAGAATTAATAGGTACACCTAATATTTCACAGTAATTTGAATACAAATTAATTCTCAAAATCAACCTTAAAATTACTTCCTTACTAATCCAATAATTCCTGAAGAATCTCCTGCCATTCATCATCAAATGAACTACCAGGTAATTCTTTCCCTGCTTTTGCATACCAATGTGAAGCATTGTCTAAATCACCTTCTTTCCGATGCAGGTAACCATGAACCCATGCTCCTTCTTTTGTATAAACAGATTGTGCAAGTTCGTGTGCTTCCTCCCAGTTATTTTTCGCATCAAACCATAGCGCCCGAAAAAGGTTGTTCATTTCCTCCGGAGGTTCAGCTGCATTAAGAGATTCTTTAAAATCTTCAAAAGTAAATCTGCTCATCTCCATTATTTTAGCTGCCAAAAGCACCGTTTAGGCGAAATAATCTTATCTTCTTTTTTTAATATCTTTATTGCTTTTTCAACCTTATCTTTTTTTAATCCTGATAATTCAGCTATTTCACCATTTCGTAAAGCTTTATTGGCTTTTTCAAGTGTTGTTAATACTTTTTCTTTGTCCTCCATATCTTTTTTTATGTATTTAAAATTACAAAATATTATAATATTTCACTAGTCTATTAAGAGTAATTCTATTCTTTTGTTAAATTTGGTACATGAATAGTGTTTGAAACAAAAAAGATCCATTTTACATATTTTACTATGTCAACCAAATTTCTTGTATTATTTTTCACTGTTTTACTTTATTCATGCAATCAAATACCAGATTCAAATGCTGAACTAACAAAAGAAAATGTTGAAAAAGCTATCCCATCAGTTTGTATTTGGGATGATATCTCTGTAAGAGAAGAACCTGTTAGAAGCTCATCAATTATTTCAAGGCTTAACCTGGGGGAAACAGTTTCTTTCTTAGGTTTAAAAGCCATTGATTCTACCTATAAAAATCAAGAATATCTTAAAATTAAATTATCAGATGGCCAAATTGTTTGGGCTTATAATTTTAGCCTGGTTATTCATGCAAAATCAGCCGTTGTAAAGGAAGAAGTTCCCGTGTATATGAGACCTGATTTACTGACTATTAGCGATAAAAAACTCTCGGCTATGGATATTGTTGCAATTACAGACGAGATAGATAATTGGGTAAAATATATTTCAGAAAAAAAGAATAACGAGGGTTGGATACAGAAAGATAAAATAAGTTATGTAAAAGAAGATATTGCATTTTCACTAATTGCCGGTAGAAAACTTAAAAAAAATTCTAATGAATTGCTACTGGAAAAAATAGAATACATTCTTGCTAACAATCCTTATCCAAATTCCTATTTTGTGCCTGTTTTAAAAGATATTGCCCGTCAAGAAAGGGAAAAAATGAAGCTTGAAGAAGCTATGAAAGAAAATTGGCAAAACAATTGGCATTAACACTTCACTTATTTACTGTTTACTTTTTAAAAAACAATTTACCAGGATGGCCAAAAGAAAAAGGAAAAGGAAAAAAAAGTTAAAGAATAAAGAAATTACATTCACGAAATTTTTAATCTGTGTTTTATTAATTTTTGCCGGATTTTTTATTCTTCTTTATTTTTCAGTATTTATCGGAATTTTTGGAAAGATTCCATCTATAGAAGAATTAAAGAATATACAAAATTACCTGGCTTCTGAAGTTTATTCGGCTGATAATACCTTATTGGGAAAGTATTACATTCAAAACAGGACAAATGTAGCTTATGATGATATTCCCGACTATTTTATTGATGCATTGGTTGCCACCGAAGATGTAAGATTCTATACCCACAACGGAATTGATAAAAAAAGTATCTTCAGGGTATTCTTTAAAACAATATTACTGCAAAAAGAAAGTGCCGGAGGTGGCAGTACAATAAGTCAACAGTTAGCTAAAAATCTCTATCCGCGTAAAAATTATTTTATCGTTACAATTCCGGTAAACAAGTTTAGGGAGATGATTACAGCAGTTCGTCTTGAAAAAGCTTACAGTAAAAAAGATATACTTGAGTTATATTTAAATACTGTTTCATTCGGTGAAAATACTTTTGGAATAGAAACAGCTTCACAACGATTTTTTAAAAAACATCCTAAAAATCTTAAAATTGAAGAAGCTGCTTTACTGGTTGGACTTTTAAAAGCTACTAATATTTTTAACCCACACACACAACCAAAGAATGCACTTCAAAGAAGAAATGTTGTGTTAGCACAAATGGTAAAATATGGAAAGCTGGATACTGAAGAAGCTGACTCGTTGAAAAAATTAGAAATAAAACTTAACTATATACGCATTTCTCATAATGAAGGGCCAGCTCCTTATTTTCGTGAACGTCTTCGTACTGAATTACTTGAATGGTGTAAAAAAAATCCAAAGCCTGATGGTAGCCGGTATAATATTTATACTGATGGACTTAAAATTTATACTTCTATAAATGCCGATTTACAGCGTTATGCTGAAGAAGCTGTAAAAACTCATATGAAATATCTTCAAAACATATTTGACCAGCATTGGTCAAATAGAAAACCCTGGGGAAAGAACGAAAAGATACTAATGAACGAAATCAAAAAATCAAACCGGTATCAACAACTTCATAAAAGGGGTAAAAGCCACAAAGAAATAATGAAAATAATGAGTACCCCAGTAAAAAGTACAATTTTTACTTGGAATGGCAAAAAAGAAAAACTTATATCTCCAATTGATTCTATTGCACATTATTTTAAATTTCTGCATGCCGGGCTATTGGCAATAGAGGCAAAAACAGGGTATATAAGAGCATGGGTAGGAGGAATTAATCATCAATATTTTCAATATGACCATGTTACTGCTAGAAGACAACCCGGGTCGGTATTTAAGCCTGTAGTTTATGCTGCAGCATTGGAAAATGGCCACGAGCCTTGTAATTATATTGCTAATGACTCGGTTGTTTATGAAAATTATGATAACTGGACCCCCCGAAATGCCGATTGGACTTATGGTGGCTATTACTCAATGAAAGGGGCCCTTACCCATTCTGTAAATACGGTATCTGTTAATCTTTTAATGGAAACAGGGTTTAATAAAGTAAAAAGCTTAGCTAAAAATATGGGGATTTCATCTGATCTGCCTGAAGTTCCTTCACTTGCTCTTGGTACTGGTGAGGTTTCATTGTTCGAGATGGTCAGAGCATATTCTGTATTTTTAAATAAAGGAAAATTAGTTAAACTCATTTATCTGAAACGTATAGAAGACAAATTTGGTAATGTATTATATGAGACAAGACCTGAGCTGGGCGAAAAGAAGATCATATCGCCTGAAAATGCAGATATCATGCTTGAAATGCTAAAGGGTGTTGTAAACAATGGCACAGCAGCATCATTGCGAACTGTATATGGTCTATACAATGATATTGCGGGAAAAACAGGTACTACTCAAATGCATACTGATGGCTGGTTCATTGGATTTACCCCCGACCTTATTACAGGAATATGGGTAGGTGGGGATAACCCGGTTATCAGGTTTCGTTCTCTTTCGTTAGGACAGGGCTCTCATACTGCCATACCTATATGGGCCAGGTTTACTCAGAAAATATATTCAAACCCGCTTTACAGGTTTTCAAAAAATTCAACATTCAATATTTCTGAAGAGGCTTTGACGAGTCTATATTGTCCTGATTATAAAGAAGATAATCCTGAAAAATTAGAGGATTTTCTTAAGCAAAAAGGTGAATCGATAATCGACTTAATTAAACGGGTACTCAGGAAAAAAGACAGAAAAAGAAAAAATGATAAGGACTGAATATCCCATATCATTCATTAAAAAATATTTCCAGGCATACTGTTAGAACACTATTATTTCTCAATATTGAAAAAATAATCTCTTTTTTTGTAATCATTTTAAAAAAATCTTAATTTAGAAGTATATATTTCTATCTATTTGTAAAAAAAACATGCAGCAATGTATTAAAAATTTAATTGTAAAACCTATAACTAATTATATTGATCATGATGAAATGTCAATTTTTTTGGTTAAAAACGATTTATAAAACCAACAAATTTTTAATGGATTTTAAGCAACATGGCTTATTTCAGAAAAATGAATACAAGAAAATTGGAAGGTACTTTTAAATTATGGAATGTTTTCCAAAAAAAAAGGGGGAAGTTTCAATTGGAAAATATTACCGCTATGCTGCATTTACTATCTCATAGCTGACATTTCTGATTATTGGTTCATTAATCCTATTACAGAAAAAAATCTTTTGGATAAATCTTTGATTACCGATATTTTACTTACAGTGATAATTGCCCCGAAGGGAGCTAAATACAAAGTTAGTTTACCTGTTAGTTCTGAATTCTGGCTCAATATAGGAAGCAAAATTATTTGTGATAAATCATTTAAAGTAAGAATTGTTTTTGCAAAGAATGAATTTCAAAAGTATAAATTCAGTAGCGCTATTGAAAATGAAACCAGAAAACAAATTATGCAAACGTTGAAACTTACAGCGCCACAGTTATATTGCCTATTGACAAAAACTTCAATAGAAATACAAAAAGCTATCAACATCTATACTATAAATCCTAACATAAAATTGTATATAACTAATTAAAAAAAGGAGGTCTATGAAAAAAATTAACAAAAAGAAAGGAAACAGATGGAATCGTTCCCTTACATTAAGTTTTAGAATTAACCTTAGTTCAAAATTTTAATATTAGGAGTGTATGAAAAAAAAACATTTCATGAATAGGTATGCCCTATTCTTTACTTTAAACAAAAAACTTTTACAGATTATGAAACTAACCATAATCATAAGCTGTCTTTTTGCCGTAAGCGTAAGTGCTTCGACTTATTCGCAGAATACACGAATGAGTATTGATATTAAGAATAAGTCTATTCGGGATGTTCTTAAGACTATTGAAAACCAGGGCAAATTCAGGTTTCTCTATAACGATAAGTTTAGTGATCTGAACAACACTGTGACTATTACGCTTAATGATAAAACAATTGATGAAATTTTATTAGCTGTGTTTGATAAGACGGAAGTTACTTATAAACTATTGGAAAATAATCTTATAGTAATTACCCCTTCTTCCTTTTACCAGGAAATTAAGATTACCGGGGTTGTGGCCGACGCAGCAGGTAATCCTCTTCCCGGCGTAAACATTATTGAAAAAGGCACACAGAATGGTACAACTACTGATATTGATGGAAAATATGCAATCAATGTATCCGGACCTGATGCAGCGCTTACTTTTTCATTCGTCGGGTTCCTTACTAAAGAAGTTCAGGTAGGTACCAATACAACAGTAGATATGGTTTTGGAAGAAGACATCCTTCAATTGGAGGCGGTAGTTGTGGTGGGTTACGGTACCCAGAAAAAGTCTGATATCACCGGTTCTGTAACTTCTGTACCGGAAGAACGTTTGAGTAAATTGCCTGTAACCAATGTTATGCAGGCGGTACAAGGTGCAGTTTCTGGAGTAACCATTAGCCAGGTTTCTTCAATTCCCGGTGAAGCTCCGACAATTCTGATTCGTGGCGGCGGATCACTTACCGCTAAAACAGATCCTTATGTTGTTGTTGACGGTATTCCTATCACAAAAATGGGAGGCTCAATTGGCGACATTAACCCCAACGACATTGAATCGATTGAAATACTAAAAGATGCCTCGGCTACTGCAATTTATGGAATGAACGGGGCAAACGGGGTAATCCTGATTACCACAAAGAGAGGAAAATCATCGAAACCCACTATCAAGTATTCGGGATACTTTGGTATTGAAGACTTTGCGCATGTTCCCGAGATGGTATCACCTGAAGAATTACTTGCCCGGTATGCGGAAGGTAACCGTATTAATGGATCTCCTTTATATCAGGCCCCGGTAAAGTATGAATATGAAGTTGAAAATTATGAAAACGGGCATATTATTGACTGGATCGATGCTGTTTCTCAAACTGGTATTCTGGAAAATCACAATATCGGCGTTTCAGGTGGCCACGAAAATTTAAGCTATTACATTTCAGGAGATATTTTGGATCAAAAAGGTGTAGTAAAAGGCTATAACTACAAACGCTATTCGGTTCGTACAAATATTGATGCCCAGGTAACAAAATACTTAAAAATAGGTACAAATTCATCAATCGTTGCCCACAACAGGGATGGCGGCCGGGCCAATTTGCTAAATGCCGAGGCCATGAGCCCTTATGGCAGGATGTACGAAGACGATGGTACATATACTATTTACCCGATGTTTGGTGAAACCTTGTGGTCAAACCCGTTGCTTGGGACAACTACAAATCCTGAACGACGACAGAATAACTTTAATTTAAATGGTTACGCCAATATAACCTTTGGCGACATTTTGAAACCACTTACAGGCTTAACATACAAACTAAATGCTGGATATAGCTATATCCCGGTCCGTAACAGCTGGTATAACGGCAAGTCGGTAAATGATCCGCTCGGAACGGCAGAGATTTACCATAGCGAGACTCAGGCGTACACTATTGAACACATTTTACGCTACGATCGTGATATCGATAAACATCATTTTGACATAACCGCCGTGTATGCAGCACAAGAACGAAATTACAACAATAATAAAACAAGGGTAAATGGCTTTGTTAACGATGAACTACAATGGAACAGACTGGACGCCGGCGCAACCACAACTATTCATGAATCATATGCTGATCGGTATGCCGCGCTTTCACAAATGGGACGATTAAACTACTCGTTTGACAGTCGTTACTTATTTACTTTTACGGTTCGCCGCGACGGTTCATCAGTTTTTGCCGAAGGGCTAAAAAATGGAGTATTCCCTTCTGTTGCCCTGGGTTGGAATATCCACAACGAGAGTTTCATGAACAGTGTCGAACCTATTTCCAATCTGAAATTAAGGCTTTCGTATGGTCAGTCTGGTAACGAGGCTGTTGGGGTATACAGTACATTCACCACTATGCTCTCCAAGCAAATTCCAATGGGTTCCGCGACCAATATTGCCATGGTTACTGACCGGTTAGGCAACAGTGATTTGAGCTGGGAAACCAAGGAAACTTACAATGTTGGTTTAGATTTTGGTCTCTTTAACAACCGGGTTAACGGAACACTTGATGTATATACTGCCAAGAACATCGACCTGTTACTCGAACGTAAATTACCTGCCGTTTCGGGCTTTACAAAGGTTACTGCAAATATTGGCGAAACATCAACCAAGGGTGTAGAACTTACATTAAACACATTTAATATTACATCAAACGATTTTAAATGGAACAGTTCCATTATATTTTCTACCAGTAAAACTGAGATTGTAGAACTTTACGGCGACGGCGAAGACGACATAGGTAGTGGATGGTTTATTGGTGAACCTATTGGTGTTATCCGCGACTACAAAAAGGTGGGAATCTGGCAAGAAGCTGAAATTGCCAACGGAGATCATTTAAATTGGGACCCTGTAGCCAAACCAGGTGACGTGAAACTTGTAGATATCAGTGGCCCGGATGGAGTACCTGATGGTCTTATTACCGATGACGACCGTGTAATTCTTGGTCAAAAAAATCCAAAATGGACAGGCGGTTTGACGAATACATTTACTTACAAAAATTTATCATTAAATATCTTCATTCAAACAGTTCAAGGGGCAATGCGTAACAACGAACACATTGGTATGGCCTCCGACGAAATAGAACGTCGAAATAGTCTGGCAGAAATTGGTTACTGGACTCCCGAAAACCAGAGTAATGAATGGCGCTCGTTGAATAAAAATTCCAATCCGCACGGTTACAATTTTCCTGTAAAGAAAAACTACACCAGGATTAAGGATATTACGCTCAATCATAATTTTCCTCAAAGTGTAATTAAAAAAGTGGGGATAACCGCTTTAAGTGTATATGTCAGCGGACGTAACCTTTACACTTTTACCGATTGGATTGGCTGGGATCCGGAAGAAAGAAGCTATGAACGTGGTCACTCTGACTCCAATGACTCATCAATTAACTGGGAGATCAATTACCCCAGCGTTAGAACAATTGTGTGTGGTATTAATGTTACATTATAAAAACTATAATTATGAAGACAAATAAAATTCACATATTATTAATGATGGTTTTAACATTTGTTGCCTTCTCGTGCAGCAAAGATTTTTTGGATGAGAAACCATTTTCCTCCTATGCGCCTGAAACCCTTACTGATGAAACAGGTATTGAAGCAGCATTAAAAGGATTGCACTATTACTTTGGAACAATTTGGACCTGGTCTGACCAGCAGGGATGGAACTGTGTCTGGCAGGAAGGTACTGATGTATGTTCTCCGGGAGGGATACAGGGAGTTGAAATCCCATTCTTTAACTACGAAAATCTGAATGCTGAAAACCGGGCAGTATACTATATGTGGGAGAGGTGCTTCCTGATTATCAACAATGCCAATCTGGCTTTAAAAGCGATTGGTGAAGACGGTGATCCTGCAAAAATTGGCGAAGCATTGTTTTTCCGCGGCTATTGCTATAATATTTTGGCAACGCTTTATGGGGATGTTCCTCTTTTAACAGAGCCAACCTCTTCAGCAAGAACAGACTTTGAACGTACACCGGTCGCGCAGGTGAATGCTCAAATTATTGAAGATTTAACATACGCTGCTGAAAATTTACCTGATATTGATAATACGGTAACCGAAAGCCGGGCAAATAAACACATGGCTATGCAATGTTTGGGTGAAGTTTACCTGCGTGTAGGCCAGCCTGATCAAGCGGAGACTGTTTTAACCCAAATCATCAGCAGTGGCCTGTTTTCGTTAGTTGAGGAACGTTATGGGGTAGCGCTTGGTGTACAGGGAGATTATTTTAGCGATATGTTTAAGTTTGGTAATCAACGGCGTTCGCAAGGGAATACAGAAGCTATTTGGACATTTGAATTGGAATACAATAAAAATGTTCCAGGAGGTTTTACCAATGCACCTCAGCAACGTCGTAACTGGGTACCTGCTTACCATAACGTACCCGGAATGACATATGTTTATGATGGTGTTGGTGACGATTTTGTACATCCTTATGGGGGTCGTGGTAATGGCCGCATGCACCCAAGTAACTGGGTAAAATACCAACTGTATGATAATGACGACATACGTAATTCAGAAAATAACATTACACGTACCTTCTATTACAATTCACAAAACTGGACAGATACTATTGGAGTTGATGCCAATGGTTTTCGTGTTTCAAGGGATGCACCGGAAGCTGTTGAAATAAGGGTAGTTCAAACAGGCGATACTGTTGTAGTTGCTGCTAGTGACACATTAGAAGTTATGTACCCATATACCCGTAAATGGGATTCATTTGATCCGGATGACCAATGGGGCTGGACTAATATTAAAGATTTTCCGATGATGCGTTTAGGTGAAACTTACTTGCTACGTGCCGAAGCACGGTTCAAAAACAACGATGCAATTGGAGCTGCCGAAGATATCAACGTATTGCGCGATCGTGCTTTCAAAGAAGCCCGTGCAAGTTCCGGTAATCCTAGTTTGGGTGCAGTAAGCTCCGGAGACATTACCTTAGATTTTATTCTTGATGAACGTGTCCGCGAATTATTTGCCGAAGAAAACCGCCGTATGACACTCATGCGTACCGGCACCTTAATAGAACGTGCTCAACTCAATACAGACGTCTCAATAAAAGGTACAATCACTGGACTTGACCCGCGAATTTTGTTACTTCCGGTTCCATTAAGTGAAATACAACGCAACACAGATGTAGCATGGGAAAATAATCCGGGTTATAATTAAAATATACATTTTATTTTAAAAAAAACCGGATTCATACAAACGATGTGTATACAATAGATAGATTAGATTTAACAATTTTATAATTTGAAAAAATGCCCCGAAGGGCATTTTTTTTTAATAACCTCCCAAGTCATGATATGCCATGCAAAAGTGATGGAACAACTTTTTCGTATTTTCCGTGCCGATTCGGGCCTTCCTATCCCCCCTTTCTTGCAGGGCTAATAAATTTTTATTATTCCAGGTATAACATGAAACTTCTATGAAGTTAAATTATCGTTTAGCGATTGAATTATTGTAGAACTATTTTGGATACCAGCCCATATTAAAACAGCCCTGCCTTATAAAATGGGCACAAATCTAACAACTATATTACAAATGATTTGATGGTTTAAGAAGACTATAATGTCCAGAATCCATGAAAAATATTTCAGCAACATTTTTAGTAAGAATAGTTAATAAATTCACTAATCTGAATAAATTTGTAATCATTTTAATATAAAATCTTGTCAACTAATTTAGAAGTGTTTTATTCAAAATATGAAGAAAAACATGTAGCAATTAATAATTGCAAAATACTTAACTAATGATATTGATCATGGTGGAATGCCAATTCTTTGTAACTGGCTAAAGAGGGATTAAAAAAACTGGAAGAGCAACTGTCCACTGAAATAGAAGATACACTTCAATGACTTGCATCTTCTATAATTCTCGGTGAGATATTAGTTTGTTATCTTTCAGGCGAACGTTCAATTCAGATGTTAAATTATACTGATAACGAAATAATTAACAGATTACGTCAGGATAGTGAAGAAGCCTTTGAATACATTTTTTTAAAGTTTTATAACAGGTTATGTCTATACGTTACATGTCTTATTCACAACAAAAATAGCGCTGAAGAAATTGTTCAGGATGTATTTTACGAACTTTGGGAAAAACGAAATATTCTTAAAATAAATATATCACTAAAAGCCTACCTTTTTAAGGCAGTGTATAACAGGAGTATTAATTATATAAATTATAACAGGAGGCGCAATAAATACGTTCAGAATCAACTGAATAAAATACAAAATCAACAAATTGTACCGCCAGTATCTGATAATTATCCAATTGCAAACTTATTATCACAAGAGCTTGATATTTTGATTAATAAGGCAATAGCCTCATTGCCCAATCAATGCCGGACAGTATTCCAGCTTTGTAGATTTGAAAATCTATCATACAAGGAAATAGCAACAAAACTGCATATCTCTGTTAACACTGTAAAAACTCAATTACAAAGGGCCATGAAAAAATTACGAAATTCCCTTCAGGATTATTTACCATCTTAAAAATTAAAGAAAATACAATACATCTGTCACCCTTTTTATATACTTGTTTGTCTTTACTATTGTTTGTATTTATTACGAATGTAAAAAAACCAAAATTACCTTTTATTGTGGATGAGGTAAACACTCTAATTAAAAAGCCACAGATGTACCGGTACCCTTAACGATGTATCCCTTAAACAAATTACGGAAGCAATGAGGATATCCTTGCCCTATAATTATTATGTAATCAAGGAAAGCAGGTTAAACAAAACAAAAAAACCTACTACCCATAAATTAAACACAAAAACTAATATTAACTAAACTTTAAAGACCATGTAGATAAATTAATCCAAAAAACAAATTTAAAAAAACGGGAAACACAAGGTGTACCTCCCATAAATAGTAATTTAAATCGATGAATGTAAGTACATTGGTGCGTGGCTTATTCATCGAAATGTTAAATTTTAACTTAATTAAAAATATGAAAAAAAATCTCACTTTAAATTTAGTAATGCTGGTTTCAATAACAGTCATTATTTTAGTTTCTTGTTCAAAAAAAGAGGAACTAATTTTTTTACAGGAGAATGAAACAGCTGTTTCACAGAAGGATCATTCAAGATTGAAATCTCTTCCGGCTTATAATGATAATAGGGTAGCCTATTATGCATTCGATGCCACAACAGTTGGTCAGGACAAACCGCGCCTTACCGATTTCACGGACAATGCCAATATAATTGTGGTGTTCGAAGGCACTTTGTGGGAACTGGCGGATTCGGCTCATTATGGAAGCTCTTCTGCATACATATTGAATATTAACGGAGGGCCATATAGCTACTATGGGCAAATTTTAAATGACATACAGACATTGCGCCAAAGAGGTGTTAAAGTTTTGATGA
>CAZWGG010000013.1:0-21315 GCA_964633305.1 uncultured Bacteroidales bacterium | reverse complement strand
ATTTGCATAACACCTTCTGATACATAATTGGCCATTTTTTTTGTATTACAGTAAAGAAGGTAATACAAAAAAAATGGCCAATTATGTATCAGAAGGTGTTATGCAAATACCTGGTATTGAGGTCCGGGTAAAATCAATTAATAAAGCAACACGTGATGATATATTTTGGTGCGATGGACTGGCCCTTGGTTCACCTACTTATTTGGGAACAGTATCTTCAGAAATGAAAAAATTCTGGGAAAACCTTTTACCCGATTGGCAAAAATTAGATGGAAAAATTGGCTGTGCCTTTAGTTCTCAAGGCGGATGGGGAGGAGGAGCAGAATTAACTTGCCATGCATTACTCACAATCATGATGAACTTCGGTTTCCTTGTATTTGGTGTAACCGATTACGCAGGACATCAATTTACAGCACATTATGGTGCAGTTCAGTCAGGGGAACCCAGAGGAGAAAAAGAAGTAGAATCCTGCCGGCGTTTAGGAAAGAGACTGGCCGAATGGGTGGCCGTTTATTCAGACTGCAGAAAAGAGTTACATCCACTTAAAGCTTCATATAAACGTAATCCTTGGGATTGAGCCTGCGATCAAATTACTTGTTAATGTTGGTAAAAATCATTTAATCTGCATAAATTAGCTAAAAAGTAAAAAAATATAAAAAGTATAATCCGGTTGAAATACACAGTAATAAAAATAATAATCTGTTTATCCTTACTTTGTTGCCAGCATGCAAATCGTTCAATGAACAAAAACTTTTCTGATTTACCATGGGCACAGCGTATGGCTAATGCAGTAATAGAACGTAATACTAACTTGCTTTACTATAACAACCAAAAATCAATAAGCTGGCAATATGATGTTTCCATGTTAGGACAGGCAATTAACAAACTCGGGGATTCAGACACTATGTATTCCAGGTATTTTGAGAATTATCTTGACTACTTTATTAAAGAAAACGGGGAAATTAAATATTATAACGTTGAAAAATATAACATTGATTATGTCAATCCTGCAAAAGGATTAATTACACTTTATAAAAGAACAGGCAAGCAAAAATACCTTCTTGCTATTAATCAAATTATTAAACAATTGGAGAATCAACCCAGGACAAAGACAGGTGGCTTTTGGCATAAAAAAATATATCCCTGGCAAATGTGGCTGGATGGAATTTATATGTCATCCCCCTTTATGGCACAATATGCAAAAGAGTTTAATCAACCTAACTGGTTTGATACAGTAGCCCATCAAATTACACTTATTTATTCAAAAACATTAGATACAAAAACCAATCTTCTATATCATGCATGGGACGAGTCCAAATCGCAAAAATGGTGTAATCCTGAAACAGGTCAATCACTACATTTTTGGGGAAGGGCCATGGGCTGGTATATGATGGCGCTTGTTGATGTATTGAATTATTTTCCGAAAGACCATCAATGTAAGGATTCCATCATAACAATTTTTAAAAACACTGCAGAGGCTCTTCTAAAAGTGAGGGATAAAAAATCAGGCCTTTGGTACCAGGTACTTGATAAAGGTGGAAAAGAAGGCAACTACCTGGAAGCCTCCTGTTCATGTATGTTTACCTATGCTTTTGCAAAAGGAGCAAATAATGGGTATTTATCTTCCCGTTTTCTTGAAATTGCAAACAAAAATTTTGATGCAATTGTTACGAACTTTATTAAAGAAGGAAAAGACGGTAAACCTGTTTTAATAAATATTTGTGGTGGAGCTGGTTTGGGAGGTAATCCTTACAGGGATGGCTCTTATGAATATTACATAAGTGAAAAGTGTGTTGATAATGACCCTAAAGGAGTTGCTTCATTTATTTTGGCTGCTGTTGAATTAAAAAAAATTATTTGTAATGATTAAATCTAATATTTTTTATTTTATCGGTATTTGTATACTAATACTTCTATTTAACAATTCAAAATCTGAAAATATACCCAAAAAAGACTGGGAGTTAGTTGATACCATATTGAAAAATATAAATGAACCTGTTTTCTTGGATAGTACTTATAATATTACTGATTTTGGGGCTATCGGAGATGGAATTACTTTGAATACCCAGAAAATAAATAATACAATTCACTTTGCTCATGAAAACGGAGGTGGTACGGTGCTAATCCCCAAAGGAACATTCTTAACCGGTGCCCTTCACTTGTTAAGTAACGTCAGAATTCATATCGATAAAGAAGCCATCTTATTGTTTTCTATAAATCCTAAAGATTATCTTCCAGTAGTCATAACTCGTTGGGAAGGAGTAGATTGTTATAACTATTCACCTCTTATTTATGCCTATGGACAGGAAAACATTGGTATTACCGGAACAGGAAAACTAAACGGACAGGCTGATACAACAAATTGGTGGGTATGGAAGGGAAGAAAAGAATCCGAATGGAAGAACGAAATAACAAGCAAGAAAGATTCTACTGGCAGGTCGTTATTAATGAAGTATAATGAAGAACAAGTACCTGTTGACCAAAGAATAATGGGCGAAAACCATTATTTACGCCCCCCATTTATTCAATTTTATAAATGTAAAAACATTCTAATGCAAGATTTTACTATTGAAAATTCACCATTTTGGACAATTCATCCCCTGCTCTCTGAAAATATTACTGTTAGGGGTCTTTATATTAAAGGTGATGGCCCTAACACTGATGGTTGTAATCCGGAATCCTGTAAAAATGTTTTAATTGAAAATTGTTTTTTTAATACAGGAGATGACTGTATTGCAATGAAATCGGGCCGAAATTTTGATGGAAGAAGATGGAATGTCCCTAGTGAAAATATTATTGTGAGAAATTGTAAAATGCAAAATGGTCACGGAGGGATAGTAATAGGAAGTGAGATTTCCGGTGGATGTAAAAATATATTTGTTGAAAATTGTAAAATGAACAGTCCTGGACTGGATCGCGCAATTAGAATTAAAACAAATAACTTTAGAGGGGGAATAATTGAGGATTTCTATGTTCGAAACATTCAGGTTGGACAAGTTAAAGAAGCCGTTATTAAAATAAATTGCAAATATGAGTCATCTGAAGACCAAGGAGAATTTCTACCTTTAATAAGAAACGTATATATTTCAAATGTTCGTTCACAAAAAGCATACTATGCTTTTCTTATAAGAGGGATTAAAGGAAGTGATTGCATTGAAAATATTCAAATTTCCAATTGCGTCTTTTCAGGGGTAAGCAAACCATATTACATTGAAAATGTCAATAAGATAAAACTTACCCAAGTAACTATAAATGGACAATTAATCGGTGACATTCTTGACAAAGAATAAACTTGCTATTTATTCCAATTATACTGAAAATAGTTATAACGAAATGTTATAACAAAAGTGACACGATCAAATAATTGACTTTCTATGAAAGCGGGGTTGGGTCAACAAAACCCTTTATTACCTTTAAACAATAATTCTTTAGCTATTCAACTGTCCAATTTATAGGGGTTAATCCGTTTTTTTTCAAAATCTCATTTGTCTTTGAAAAATGCTTACTGCCAAAAAAACCATAATACGCAGAATATGGTGAAGGATGAGCTGCTTTTAAAATATAATGTTTTTCTGTGTCAATTAACGATTCTTTTGCCTGTGCATACCTTCCCCACAATATAAATATGATCCCATCCCTTGTTTCAGATACTTTTTTTATAACAGCATCGGTAAATATTTCCCAGCCTTTACCTTGATGTGAACCTGCCTGGTTAGCCCTTACGGTTAGTGTGGCATTCAATAGTAATACTCCTTGTTTAGCCCAGCTTTCCAGGTTGCCGTGTTTTGGTAAAGGGATATTAATATCTGATTTCAACTCTTTGAAAATATTTATCAACGAAGGAGGCCGCGAAATACCCATTGGCACAGAGAAACATAATCCGTGCGCCTGTCCTTTACCATGATATGGGTCTTGTCCTAATAAAACAACCTTAACTTTCTCAAAAGGGGTAAGGTTAAATGCGTTAAAAATTAAATTCCCTGGTGGATAAATCTTATATTTTGATTTTTCAGTTACAAGAAATTTTTTTAATTCCGTAAAATAATCGGAATTAAATTCTTCATAAAGTAGTTCTTTCCAACTTTCTTCTATCTGGGGTTCTATCTTTACCATTTCTATTTTTTTTCGGTTAATACACCACGGGCAATGTTAGTAGAATGGCTCCCTATCATTTTAAACATTGTAATAAGTTCAAGATGTGTGTTACTGCTTGATACCGATTCCTCTACCTGGTTTTTAAGTCTCTCAAAATGTTGCTTTTCCAGTTCAAAAGTAATGTTTCTGTATTCTTCATATTTATTTTTCATTTTCCGTGCGCGCTTGAGGCTAAAATCCATGTATAGCTTATATGCCCTGTTAATTTGTTTCAAAGTCAATTGATGACATTTTAAAAGTTCATTCATACCTGGTTCGGAAAATTCATAATTACTTTTACACCAGCTCATGGCCTTTTCTTTGAGATTATTGGAAATAATATCACCGATTTGTTCAAATTCCTTCACTGTATAAAGCATTTGAAATGCTTCCTCAACTCTTCGGGCATCAACATTTTGCCTTGTAATTTTAAGTAAATAATCAGTAATGCTATCTCGTAAAAAATTTACCTGGCTTTCATATTTTTCAATGGCTTGCAGTACTGTCATATTTTTCTCCTTAAAAGGAATTATTATTACTTCAGTCATTTGCTTCACTACTTTTATCATTCGCTGTACTTCCTGCTTTGCAAGGTTCAATGCCAATAAAGGAGTTTTTATTGTATTTTCATCTAAATATTTTGTTTGGAAGATATCTAGTTGTTTCAGCCGTGCCGGGAAAATAAACTGTATAATCTTACTATATGATTTTATAAATGGAAGAAATATCAGTACCAACATAATATTATAAATTGTATGGGCATTAGCTATCTGCCTTGGCAGCACTTTTGCTATTTCATCGATTGAACCTGAGGAATCAATTATTCCGGGTGATATTTTCTCAATTAATTGACTAAATCCAGGTATCCACCAAATAAGGATCAGCGCTCCGGATGCTTTAAAAATAGTAAAAGCCAGGGCTACCTGTTTTGATTCACGATTTGTATGAATGCTGGCCAAAATTGCTGTTATGGCCGTACCTATATTCGAACCTATAAGTAATGGAATTGCCGCTTCCAGTGAAAGAAACCCTTGGGATGCTAAAATAATCATAATACCTATAAATGCACCGCTGCTTTGAATAAGGGCAGTTAATAATGCCCCTGCTACTATTCCTAACAAGGGATTTTCCAGCTTAATAAGAATATTAATAAATCCTTCGTACGAATGCAAAGGGTACATTGCCTCAGACATAATGTGCATACCAAAAAATAATACACCGAAACCCAGTATTGATTCACCAATATTCTTATAAACCTGATTTTTAAAAAGAATGGTTATAAAAAAGCCTATACCAATCATCAATAAGGCATAGTCTGTTATTTTAAATGCAATAATTTGCACCGTTATAGTAGTACCGATGGCTGCACCTAAGAAAATACCGATTGTTTGCCTGAACCTTAACAAACGTGAATTAACAAAACTAACCAACATAACAAGTGTGGCGCTGCTGCTCTGAATTATCATAGTAACAAATGTTCCCACAAGTACTGCAATAAACCTGTTATAAGTAAGTGTACTTAAAATGCTTCTCATTTTATCACCCGCCGATTTTTGCAAGCCCTGGCTCATCATGGTCATACCTAACAGAAATAATCCTAATCCTCCTATTAATCCGACAATCAATTTGAATACCCAATTTGATTTGTGAGCAAACAGCTTGAACAGGACAAAATTATTCTCGCTATTTTCTTTAATGTATGCTGAAATTTCATATTCTCCTTGTTCTGAACCAAGTTTTACATAGACACTTGCTATACCGTTTGAACCGGTTTTTTGTACGGTTGGGTCAATAAAGTACCCATTTGCATGGGGAGGTGATGAAACAAATTTAAAATATACAGGAAAGTCTGGTATTGGTTTATTCATTTCATCTGTAACTACAACTCTCAATGGTGACGATATCTGCCGGTTAACTGTTTGGAGTTGGTTGTCTCCGGGAAAATTGTGATGTTCGGAAGAATCCGCTTTACGAATATAAACAGGTGAATGTGTTACCGAGCATAATGCAGAGGTCGCAGAAAATAAATAAAATATTAATAATATAAAACCTGGTATAATAAATCTGTTCAATTTCTATTCTCTTTCGTACACACAAAAGTATTAAAACTTTTTGCCTAATTTACTTAATGAATTCAGTATACTGCTTTTTTCCTTTCCTGTTAAAGCCGTTATACTAACAGGTGGATACTTTGCCACACCTTTGTTTGCTTTTTGATACAATATAAGGTTTTCTTTCAATCCGCTATAAGATTTCTTAATTTTAAATCCTGCAAAATCTTTTTTAAACATTTCAATTGAACTCTTCTGGTTAGTAAAAATGCTTAATGAAAAAAAACGAAATATTATTTTATCTCCTTCATCCGAATAAAAAATATAATTAAAATTACGAATAGCGTTGTAAAAAATTAATAGCAGGTATATCGCTGCCATAATTATTGATAACCCATATTTATCGACCCCGGCTATTTTATCTTCACGAACATCAGCAAGCAGGATAAATATTATGGCTAAAACAAAGAAAATTGCAAGGTAAAAACTCCGTAATTTTCTCTTTATAACTGTATTTCTAAGGTCAATTCTCATATATAACTGTTATATAATCAGTACATATATCAAACTAAAGACCAAAAATAGCACTTATGGCGAAAACAAAAAATATTTTTATTGCCAGTGATAATCAGGGCAAAAATGATAAAATCTTTTATAATATATTTTTTCTTCATTATAAATACTATTCTTTAAGTCTACTGCACTTATTAACAATTTTTATCTTTTTTTGTATCCTTTCTGTAAGTTTTGCCGTATAGTGTTAATATTTTTATATCAATACATTTAAATTTTTTGTAAATTAACTAATTATATGTTTTTAGTATTAATATTAAAACCCCAAATTTTATGAGAAGATTATTTAGTTTAAGTTTGGTTTTGGCTGCAGGTATCGTTTTAAGCAGCTCATTATTTGCACAGAAGAAGAATGCATTTAAAATCAATATTTTTAGTCCTATAGTTCGGACAGGGTCATTCTTTTATGAAAGGGCTTTGAGTGATGGGGCAAGTGCACAATTAGGATTTTTCTACACTGGATTTAAAGTTACTGATACAAAGTTCAGTGGCTTTGGAATTACTCCTGAATTCAGGTTATATCCTTCAAAAAATGAAGACATGAAAGGATTTTATCTTGCTCCCTTCATACGCTATCAGAACTTTAGTTTAGAAACACCAGCATTAGATGTTAATTTAGATCCAATCACAGCAGAAGCAACGCTTTCAACATTTGGTGGCGGATTATTGATTGGCGGACAATTTCTTTTCGGAGATATTGTTACCCTTGATATTTTTGTTGGTCCTGCATATAACTCAGGTAGTGTAAAAGTTGATTCAGGCGATGAAGCTGATTTTAGTTTAGGGTCATTTGAAGGTTTTGGTGTCAGAACAGGTGTAACTATTGGTTTAGCCTTCTAGGAAAAAAAGAGAAAATAAAACTTTATTATAGAAAAAAGTACGGGAATAATCCCGTATTTTTTTTATATACTTACTTCATGTATCGTTTTTTTTATTAACTTGCTGTCATCAAATGCCTTATGAACTATGAAAAGACCCTATTTAACCCTTTGCACAATCATTCTCTTTTCCAATTCGCTTTTTGCACAAAAAAATGTAATAAAAATAAATTTGTTTAGCCCTATTCTCAAAACATTTAATATTGCTTATGAAGGGGTAATTTCACGAAAGTTGGGTTTACAATTTCGGGGCCATATAGGTGGTGGCGATGAAGGAGAAATGATTTATGGTTTTATACCTGAACTACGTTATTATCCATCAGATGAAAAGGATGCCCCTGAAGGATTTTATGCTGCTCCTTTTTTAAGATATATTGGGGCAGGAGACGGATCAGGCTTTTTTGGCGGTGGTTTTATTATAGGAATACAACCTGTTTTTGGAAAAATTACCCTTGATGCTTTTATCGGTATAAACTATTTAACTGATGGCTCTTCAGGAGCAGATATCCTAGATATCTCAAGTGGATTTCTACCGAGAGCAGGGGTGGCTGTTGGAATAGCTTTTTAGAGGGTTTTAAGTTTTAGAAAAACTTACAGAATCTGTTTCCTCTTTTTTCTAAAAAAATCCTTTAAAATAGCACTACATTGGGTTTCAAGAATTCCAGGAATAATCTGTGTTTTAGGGTGTATAAGTTGTTGATTTATGTTGCTGTACCCCATTTTTTCATCAGAAGCTCCGTATACCAAAGTAGATATTTGTGCCCAATAGGAGGCACCAATGCACATCACACAAGGTTCAAGCGTAACATACAGTGTACAACCTGTTAAATATTTACCACCAATTGCAGCAGCAGCGGCCGTAAAAGCCTGCATTTCGGCATGGGCAGTTACATCGGTCAATGTTTCTGTCAAATTATGTGCCCGTGCAATAATTTGATTATTTGCCACAACAATTGCACCTACAGGAACTTCATCCTTTTCAAGCGCTTTTTGGGCTTCTTTTAATGCCTCGTACATAAAATATTCATCAGAAAAAATAGGAAATTGCATTGAATTACCAGTTTAATTGAGACAGACAAACAATAAGCCTGATATTTTGCAAAAGTAGCAGATTATTTAACCTGAAGATTAAAAAATTATAAAACTAAACAAATTATTAAATCTCCATAAAAAAGGTGAAATGAAGCTTCTTTTCGTTTTGTGAATTTCGTGTCTATTTCCCATTTTCTTTCTATTTTCGCAGCAAATACAAAAAACAGTTATCAATGTATCGTACACATACATGCGGTGAACTTCGGATAGAAGATATTCAGAAATCTGTTACACTTAGCGGCTGGGTGCAACGGATAAGAAAGCTTGGCGGAATGACGTTTGTTGATTTACGCGACAGGTACGGGATAACCCAACTTGTGGCTGATGAAACCACTAATTCCGAGCTTACCCGGCAAGTGAATAAACTTGGCCGTGAATTTGTTATCCAGGCCATCGGCAAAGTCATAGAAAGAAGCAGCAAAAATCCAAACTTGCCAACCGGGGAAATAGAAGTTCAACTGGAAACAATAAAATTATTAAACCCTTCTGAGGTCCCTCCTTTTACCATTGAAGATGAAACAGACGGTGGGGATGAATTAAGAATGAAGTTTCGATACCTTGATATGAGAAGAAGTATAGTTAAGAAAAACATAATACTTCGTCATAAAATGGCACAGGAAGTAAGAAAATATATGGATAGCCAGGGTTTTCTCGAAATTGAAACCCCTTTTCTAATCAAATCAACACCTGAAGGGGCACGTGATTTTGTGGTGCCATCACGAATGAATGCCGGTGAATTTTATGCCTTGCCCCAGTCTCCTCAAACTTTTAAACAGTTATTAATGGTTGCCGGATATGATAAATATTTTCAACTGGTGAAATGTTTCAGGGACGAAGATTTACGCGCTGACCGTCAGCCTGAATTTACCCAGATCGACTGCGAAATGTCGTTTGTGGAACAAAATGATGTGTTAAATACTTTTGAAGGGCTGGCCAAACATTTGTTTAAAACAATTCTCAATTATGATGTTTCTGAAAACTTTCCAAGAATGCCTTACCAGGAAGCCATGGAAAAATATGGTTCTGATAAACCGGATATCAGGTTTGAGATGAAATTGCAGAACCTTACTAACCTGGTTAAAGGAAAAGAATTTATGGTTTTTGATAATGCCGAATACGTGGGCGGTATATGTGTCGAAGGATGTGGGGAATATTCCAGGAAACAGGTTGACGAACTTACAGAATTTGTAAAGAAGCCCCAAATTGGGGCAAAAGGCCTGATATATGTTAAATACAATAATGATAACACGATAAAATCATCTGTCGATAAATTCTACAATACTAATGACCTAATTGAATGGGGTAAAAAGTTTAATGCAAAAACCGGTGATTTAATCTTAATTCTTGCCGGAGAAAAAAACTCAACATTAAATGCACTTAGCGAACTTAGGCTGGAAATGGGAAAGCGTTTAGGGTTGCCCGATAAAAATATTTTCAAGCCTTTATGGGTTATTGATTTCCCATTGCTCGAATGGGACGAGGAAACGAAAAGATACTATGCTATGCACCATCCTTTTACTTCACCAAAACAAGAAGATATGGATAAGGTTGAATCGAATCCTGGCGAAGTACGGGCTAATGCCTACGATTTAGTCATTAACGGTGTTGAAATTGGTGGTGGTTCTATCAGGATCCATGATAAAACATTGCAACAAAAAATGTTTAAGGGGTTAGGGTTTACCGAAGAAGAAGCCTATCTACAATTTGGATTTTTAATGAATGCTTTTCGTTATGGGGCCCCACCTCATGGAGGCATTGCCTTTGGTTTTGACAGATGGGTTTCGCTGTTTGCCGGGTTAGATTCTATACGTGACGTAATAGCTTTCCCAAAAAACAATGCCGGCAGGGATGTGATGATCGACTCACCTGCATCTATTTCTAAAGAACAGCTTGATGAGTTAAACCTGAAAGTAGAGGTAAAGGATAAAAGTTAACATTCGAAAAATATTTAGATTAAGAAATACTAGCATTTCTTTACAAAATTTATTGATGCATCCGTGGCTGTACCTATGACCCCTTCATAAGATTTTACTTTTTTCTATTTTATGAATGTTTGTTAATTTTCTATTAGACAGCACAATAGCAAAAGATATCATTGGTAACTCCAGCCTGTTCGCCTTCATGTAGTTACAGCGAAACAAAGCTCTAGTTAGTTACTAAGTGACCCTGCTTAGTATCATGCC
This sequence comes from uncultured Bacteroidales bacterium, assembly GCA_964633305.1. GTDB lineage: Bacteria > Bacteroidota > Bacteroidia > Bacteroidales > UBA10428 > CAZWGG01. Next base: position 10,404 of record CAZWGG010000013.1, on the reverse strand, counting down.
TGCAGCAAGCCCTGCTTACCAAAGAGTGAAAATTTAATGAAGAAGATGAATCGTATGGACAACTAAATAGTGCCTGCCAGAAAACTCCTATTTTTTAAAGTCTTTGATAAGAAAACGTCAAAGACAAGGCTTTCGAAGCATTGAAAATGAGGAGTTTACTGATTGTAAATGACTATTTTCAAGGCAAGAATAACGCAGTATTTGGCGTTTTCTTGCAAAGACTAAATAGTATCAGCACGAAAAGTCGTGTATTTTTTAAGTGGTTGTGCGAAAGCTTCAAGTGCAAGGCTTGCGATGGCCGAAAAATGGGAGTTTACCGGGCGTAAATGACCAGTTTTCGGACAAGCATAACGCAGCAATTGGAGTTTTCGCGCAACCACTAAATAAGGTTTACTTTCCCTTTGGTAAAACAAATGTAAAGCTACTCCCTTTACCTTTCTCACTTGTGACTTTCACTTGTCCCATATTCTTCTCAAGAAATGTTTTGGTAAGCACCAAGCCTAATCCCGATCCTTTCTCTCCTGAAGTTCCTTTTGTAGAAAGATGTCTATCAATGTCGAATAACCGTTGAATAACATCAGGATTTACCCCTACCCCATTATCCACAATGGTACATTCTACTTTTCCTTCCTCTTCTTTTAATGAAATGACGATCTTTCCTTTTTCAAATGTGAATTTTATGGCATTTGAAATCAAATTTCTAACCACCGTTCCTATCATATCTTTATCTGCATATATAGTATAAGTTTTATGAGGAGAATACTCTATGTTTATCGATTTTTTTTTAATGTTTTCATTATACAATTCTAATGCTTCCTCTATTATAGCATTTAATGAAACTGGCTGAGGATTATACATCAAACTATTTGTTTGTGAACGTGCCCACTGAAGTAAATCTTCAAGTAAATGATAAACATTATTGGAATTGGATCCAATAATATCAACATAACGGATCTTTTTTTCCTTTGAAAGAGAATTGAATTTAGTTTTTAACAATTCAGTGTACCCTAGAATAACATTAAATGGATTTTTAAGATCATGGGCTATAATGGAAAAAAGCATGTCTTTTGAAGCATTAGTTTTCTTTAACTCTTTGTTTATGGTCTTTAATTCATCAGATTGCTTCCTGATTGCATTAGATTTGATTTCCAATTCTTCTGCCTGCATTTCAACTTTCTGCTGCTGCTCTTCCAATAACATATTGATTTCATTCAGGGTAGTATTTTGGTCCTGAATTATCAAATTTTTCTCTTGTTGGTTCAATAATGCTTTTTCAAACATACTCACGAGGTAATAGATTAATGCAACATATGCTATTACAATAAAAATTATAATCCCGATACTCTCATTAAGAAAATCGTTCTTCACAAGTTTTGAAAAAATAATACAAAACACTAAATAACTTGTACCAATAATTACTGAATGAAGCTTGTGAAGTGAAAAGGAAGCTAATGTTAATAAAAATATAACAAATAAGGAATCGCGTAAAAATAAATTAACAAGTACTGAATTTTCAAAATCGTCAGGGATAGAAAGATTAACTGCAAAAATATTTTCTGTTATAATATATATAAGAATTGTAAATCCTAGTTTATAGTGAATCTTTTTAGTGTAATACATTATTAATAAGGATAGAATAAAAAAATCTAAAAACATACTATGAATAATAACCCAGCTGTTCACACCCGTGAATGTCAGTATGTCTAATATATTTCCTACTAAAGTTACATATGCGGTAATTTGAAAGATATGTTTTACACCTTTTTTGAAAGATAAGGATAGGTCCAATATTCTATTTTTGTTTTCTTTCATAAAAAAGATATGACATATTGAAATTAATAAATTTATTTCTAATATCCACGAAATGAGCGGTTAACCTTATGTAATTAGTAAATTTTTATAGAATTATCCTTTAAGGAAGAAGGGAATCGAGATTCAATGAATACTATTTTAATCGCTCTTTTGCATCTTCAACAGATGGTAAAAAAAGAATCCTGCCTATTTTATTGCTTTCATATATAAAGTCTCTTAAACTTTTACTTGTTCGAGTTGAGAAATCACCAATAATTGCCAGTTGTACCCTATAATTGGTAAATTTTTGCAATATTTCACCTGCAATACCGGTTTTTAAATCAAAAAACCCGGTTGCCAGGTTTTTTTCATAAAGTATAATTTTCTCTGCACCCATATAACCTGCATTGGCCATCAAATCCAAAGCATCCTGTACATCTTTTATTTCAATATCATCAGAAACCACCTCTGCAATAGTAGTTTTTCCTTCTTTATGTATTTCTATATGCATTTGAAACAGTTTAAATTTACTTAGCTTAATTATATCTGAAATAGTTGAGACTGAAAAGATACAAAATACTTTTTTTCTTATTAAAATACTTCCCAGGGTTTTTTAAGTTATATCAATAATATAGTATAAAAATATCTACATATTAATATATTTCATAACTTAGCAATAAACATACAAAAAAAGTATCGTACTTAAATAGTTTAATCTCCCCGAGTATATTAACCTAACCATAATGTAAATTGCAGGGTTAATATACCGATGGGTTTGCAGGGAAACGGGCAAGCCTCCCGAAGATGAAAAATCATCTGAATTGAAAAGGGGAAATGGCATAATTAAAAAATATAATATGCTTTTTCCCAAACGGAAAGAGCATTTTTTTATATATGAATATACTTTTTTTAATAACACTATTTTCTATAGCATTTCTTTACTCTTCGGTAGGGCATGGGGGCGCCAGCGGATACCTGGCCATTATGGCCCTTTTTGGTATTGAAACCCTATATATGAAATCTTCAGCGCTTACCTTAAACCTTTTTGTTTCAGGCATATCCTTATATAATTTTTACAAGGCAGGCTTTTTTAAATGGAATATAATTACCCCTTTTATTCTTACTTCTGTCCCAATGGCTTTTATAGGGGCAAGAATTCATGTTGAACCTAAAACATATAAAATAATATTAGGGGTATTTTTATTGCTTGCAACCACCAGGATGCTATTTGTAAACCCTTTGTTTTTTAAACAAAAAAAAACTGTGCCTCTTATTCCTGCAATGGCAATCGGCTCACTTCTCGGCTTTTTTTCCGGAATAATAGGAATTGGCGGTGGCATAATTCTGAGCCCAATTATAATAGTATTGCATTGGGCAGATATGAAGGAAGCTGCTGCCGCATCAGCCTTGTTTATCCTGGTTAACTCCGCAGTTGGATTACTAGGGGTGTATTTTTCACAGGCAACCCTTATACCCGAAATATTGTTATGGGTATTACTAGCAATAGTTGGAGGTTCTTTAGGCGGACATCTTGGAAGTAGAAAATTTTCTCACAATACTTTACGGTATATTCTTTCGGCGATTTTGATTTTAGCAAGTATTAAACTTTTTCGATATTAAACAGGCAACCATGAAAAAAAAAGGCACAACCGGAATTATACTTGCTGGAGGAAAAAGCATAAGAATGGGCACAAATAAAGCATTGTTAAATTTTCAAGGTAAACCGTTGATTGAATATACTCTAAATCTGCTAACTGACGTATGTGAGAATATCATAATCAGTGCCAATGATCCAATGGTTTATTCATTTTTAAAGAATCCGGTAACTCCAGATGAAAAAAAAGGTCTGGGCCCAATAGGTGGCATTTACACCTGCCTGAAAAACTCTTCATCTTCAAAAAATTTTGTTTTTGCATGTGACATGCCATTTGTTACCGGAGAATTAATCAAATACCTGCTTAATTATAAAAGTAAAGCCGATTTCATTGTGCCATCTCTTAATGGTGAAAAAGTTGAACCATTGTGTGCTGTGTACAATAAATCTGTTTATAATGCACTCAAAACAATGATTGATGAAAACAACCTCAAAATGCAAAACCTAAGATTCTATTGCAAAACAGAAATCATTCATATAAACAAAAAAATGAATTTTTACCATGGGAAATTATTTCATAATATAAATACCAAGCAGGATCTATTAATTTAAATTAACAGATGAAAGGTTACCCAAACATATTAATGATTTCCGGATCGGGGAAAAAGGTGGGGAAAACCACTCTTGCATGTGAATTGATAAATCGCTTTTCAAAAGAATTTCAGTTGATTGCAATTAAAATATCGCCTCATTTTCACCAACAAAAAAGCAATAATGAAATTATTTATAATTCTAATAAATTTATTATAGAAAAAGAAACTAAACCCAATTTAATAAGGGATAGTTCGAAAATGCTCAAGGCAGGCGCATTCAAGGTTTATTATATTCAAACAAACGATGTTTTTATTCCTGTCGCCCTCGATATAGTAGTTAAAATGGAAGAAAAGAAATATCCTGTAATTTGTGAATCGGGGGCAGCCTGGAAACATATAATTCCCGGGGCGGTCATCTACATTGAGAAACCAGGACAAAAGGATACTTCAAAAAATGCAGAGTGTAAACACAATGCGAATATCCTGTTCCACTATAATGAAAACTCTGTTAACTTTGATATAACCGGAATTTATTATAAAAATAATTCATGGATAGTAATACCTTAATACCCCTTGATAAGGCAAAATCAATAATACTTAAACACGCTGGGGAAACCTCAAGTGAAAAGGTAAATTTTACCGATTCATTACATCGCGTGCTTGCCGAAGATATTGTTTCAAGTATAAATATGCCCCCATTTGACAAATCAGCTATGGATGGTTATGCGTGCCGGATGAGAGATATTGAAAATGATCTGGAAGTAATAGAAACCATTCCTGCAGGGAAATCACCACTTAAAGAAATTAATGCCAACCAATGTTCAAAAATTATGACTGGCGCACCAGTACCTAAAGGAGCTGATTGTGTCGTAATGCAGGAAGATACACAGCTTGTTGGGAATAAGGTGAAAATTGTACGCGAACCTGGTAAAACTAATATTTGTTACCTGGGTGAAGATATAAAAGAAGGAAATATTGTTCTGGAAAGAGGTTTGGTGATAAAGCCTCAGCATATATCATTAATGGCTTCATTAGGCCATACCCATCCTTTGGTTTATAAAAAGCCTCATGTAAGCATACTGGTTACGGGTAACGAAATAGTAGAGCCCGATATTAACCCCGGCTATTCAAAAATTCGAAATAGTAATGGCTACCAGTTAATTGGCCAGATTACCACATTGGGATGTATACCCCTGTACAAGGGTATTGTAAAAGACGATACCAGTACTTTAAGCAAGACGATCATTAATGCTTTTGAAAAAGCAAGAATTCTTATTATCACAGGTGGAGCATCCAAAGGTGATTATGATCTTGTACCCCCTGTATTAGAAAAACTTGGATTTACTATCCATTTTAAACAGGTAGCCATTCAACCCGGTAAACCTGTTTGTTTTGCTACTAAAAAAAACCTTCTTTGCTTTGGACTTTCAGGAAATCCTGTATCCTCATTTATTCAATTTGAACTGCTGGTCAAACCTTTTATCCTCAAACTTACAGGAGTTAAAACATTAAATTATATTTTGAAATTAAAATTAGATGAAGAAGTAACCAGGAAAAAAACACAAAGGGAGTATTTTTTCCCTGTGAAGATCTCTGAAAATTATGAAGCAGCACCAATTGAATTTCATGGTTCAGCGCATATCAGTGCTTTTACCGTGGCAAACGGTATTGCTTCAATAAAAACAGGTATAAAAAAATTAGAAAAAGGAGAATGGGTTGATGTTAGACCGGTTTAACAGAAAAATAAGTTACATAAGGATATCTGTAACCGACAGGTGTAACCTGCGATGCAAATATTGCATGCCGGAACAGGGAATTCGTCTACTTAATAAAGTAGATATTTTAACATTTGAAGAAATTGTTGAAATAGTAAAAGTCTGTACAGAGCTTGGTATAAACAAAGTTAGAATTACAGGGGGAGAGCCCCTGGTTCAAAAAGGAATTGTTAAACTTGTAAAAACAATTTCCAAAATAAAAGGAGTAGAAGACCTTTCAATGACCACAAACGGTATCCTACTTGAGAAGTATGCCGGCTCTTTGGCAAAGGCAGGACTAAAGAGAATAAATGTAAGTCTTGATACCATTGATCCTGTAAAATTTAAAGAAATTACCGGGAAAGATGCCCTCGACCAGGTGTTTAAGGGAATACTGGCAGCAAAAAAAACAGGATTATACCCGATAAAAATAAATTGTGTTTTATTAAAAAAACAAGAATATGAATATGCTGAAGAAGTAAAAAAGTACGCAGAAAAAAAAGGATTTCCAATACGGTTTATTCATCAAATGGATCTTAGAAACGGAGATTTTTCATTGATTGAAGGTGGAGACGGGGGAAATTGTAAGGCATGTAATCGTATCAGGCTTACAGCTAACGGAATAATAAAACCATGCCTGTTTTCAGATATTGGATATGATGTAAGAAAACTTGGCATTAAAAGAGCAATCGATATGGCTGTTGGAAATAAACCCAAAACGGGAACCTACAACAAAAGTGAAGAGTTTTATTCTATAGGGGGATAGAAAAATTAAACATTGAACTAAATAAAACAATTTGTATCAACTTAAATCAAATAGTATAATCTATGCCAAAACTTAGTCATACTAACGAAAAAGGAAAAGCAAAAATGGTAGATATCAGCGGCAAACCCCAGCAACACAGGGAGGCTGTTGCATCAGGATTTATACGGCTAAAAGATAAAACAATTACTCTAATTCATGAAAACAGCCTTAAAAAAGGAGATGTGTTAACATTAGCAGAAATTGCCGGAATACAGGCAGCAAAAAAAACCTGTGAACTTATACCCTTATGTCATCCCTTATTAATCACAAAGGTTGATGTAAAGGCCAATATTGAAGACAAAGGAATAAAGATTACCAGCCGGGTAAAATGCGCAGGCCAAACAGGAGTTGAAATGGAAGCCTTAACAGCAGTAAGTATAGCATTGCTTACGGTTTATGATATGTGTAAAGCAGTTGACAAAGAAATGAGCATTGAAGACATTAAATTGCTGGAAAAATCAAAATCAGATATTAAATAATGAAAAAAATACTGGAAGTCATATCTGTAAATATTTCGAAAAAAAAAGGAACCTGTAAAAAACCCGTTAAGGAAATATTTCTTGATGATACAGGCCTTGTGGGCGATGCTCATTCTGGCTCATGGAACAGGCAAGTAAGTTTGCTTGGAATAGAAAGTATTAAAAAATTTACACAGAAAACAGGAAAAACGATTACAAATGGAGAATTTGCTGAGAATATTACAACTCAAGGGATGTCTTTAACCGATACAAAACCTCTTGATCGTTTTATTTCCGGAGATTCCATGCTCGAAGTAACCCAAATAGGCAAAAAGTGCCATGGTAATTCTTGTACTATATTTAATGAAACAGGAAATTGTATTATGCCTAAGGAAGGTATATTCTGTAGGGTATTACAACCGGGAATTATAAAGCCAGGAGACAAATTCGAGTACATTCCTTATGTATTTAAAATACTGGTTCTTACTATAAGTGACAGGGCAAAATCAGGCATTTACAAAGATGTTGGCGGACCAACAGCCACAAACCTTGTTTCTGATTTTTTTGACAAGGAAAAATACAAATCTAGTTGCAAAAATGATATGGTAGCTGATGACCCTAACCAAATTGAACGCGAAATAATAAAAGCAAGTAAACAAAATACAGATTTGATAATAACAACCGGAGGTACGGGCATAGGGCCAAAAGACTATACACCCGATGTGGTTAAAAAAATAATTGATAAAGAGATTCCGGGTATTATGGAATACATCAGGCTCACGTATGGAACAAAAAACCCGAATGCCTTATTAAGCAGGAGTATTGCAGGCGTGAAAGATAATACACTGATATATGCTCTTCCGGGGAACCCCAATGCAGTAAAAGAATACCTTTCAGAAATTACCAGTACCTTGTTGCATTCAATTTACATGTTGCACAGACTTGATTTGCACTAAAAATATTATTCCCCGCCCGGGTAACGTATCATGTGCCAAATATGGGCATCGAGACAATTGAATGATCTATGCCCAAGAACCTCAAATCCAAATCGCTTACAATATTCTACTGTTCCAATTTTAAACGTTTCCAGAAGAATAGGTTTATTGAGCTTATCCATTTCTTCAATTTTATGCATAGTAAGCTTAGTACCGGTTCCTGTTCTTTGAAATCCGGGCTTAACAGCTAATAAAAAAAATACTCAAAATCAGCAGGAACAGGTAAACTTTTAAAAAATGTCATATACTCATCATCCATTTTAAAAACTCGAACCAACGATCGTAATCCTATTTTAAATACTTTCATCAATGCCCCTGATAATAAAAGATACTTGAATCTAAAATCAGCCTATTTTGACGGAAGATAGACTGCTATACCTTCTATTTTTTCATTTTCAGCATATACTAGCCTTTTTTTCAACTATATTTATTCTACCCATAAAACTTTCTTTTCTTTACGTGGGGGAATTGCTTTTGATGCAATTTTTTCATAGCCCATAATAAGAGCATTATAAATTCCATAGTTTTTAGGGAAATATGGCACCATTTTTTTTATCTGTTTACCTAAGGCTACACTTATACATGAATAACAAGTTCCTATCCCTAGTGATTTTGATATGAGTGTTACATTCTGAGCGGCCTCGGTAGCATGCCATTCTCTCACTAAATCATCCTCGGGCGATAAAAATAAAAGCAATGAAGGAGCATTAAACAATATAGGATCATCTCCGTTTATAAAGGCCTTTTCCTGTTTTAGATAATTAGCCGTAACCTTGAAAAAAAGGTTATAAGCATCGTGTCCCATGCGTTTTTTAAAAATTATCCTGAAAAAAAACTTAAATAGCGACTTATAAAGACATTTGTATATATTCTTTGACATTTTTATTCCGGCTTCTGATATTTGTCGTAATATTTTTTTGTTATCAATAACCATTAACTCCACTTTCTGAACATTACCACCTGTGGGAGCATATCGTGCAGCCAGAAAAATTCTATCCCAGTCAGCAGCATCAATCTTTTTGTCTTTAAATGTTCTGCAGGATCGCCGCGAAGTAATAAGGTCAAGCACCTCGTTTGATGAAGGCAAATTTCTAATTGGTATCGTATTTCCACTACCCATTTGTATTGCTCCATGTGGGCATAATGCAGCACAGTTACCACATTCAAGGCAATCAGATTGAGCTTTATCACTATATTGTTCATCTTTTTCATATGCCATAACTTTTACAAGAGGACAATTCGTAGCACAAGTAAAACACTTGGTGCATTTTTCATCGTTGATTGTAATTTTTTTCATATAGAGTTTATTAATGCATTTTATGCTACAAGTTACCAAATAAATGTACTTTACAAAAATGAGAAGTAAGATTATTTAATGATATTATTAAAACTACGAGCTATATCATAACACAAAAAGTTCTTGCAATTTTATCATGCAAGGCTTGTTTACGTTCATCAAATGCAACAAATAAACATGAAATAAGTATGACAAAAGCTATGATCATTGACAGGTAGGCAAACATGCCATATTTTTCAAAAAAATCACCATTAACCAACATATCTGAAATACCTGAAACTGTTCTTATTTTATCCATGTATACCAAAGAAACATTTAAAATAATGGTATAAATATAATTTGAAACATAAAAAACAGACCGGATAAAACTTTGTTCTAATGTAATTTGGCCAAAATTATCATTTGTAACCCTTAATCCAACCGCCATTTTACCCAATGTAGCACCATATTTCCATTCCATAAGAGGTTGATACAATAATCCTAAAATATTCAATGTTACCTGGCCAAACAGCATATCCATTCTAAAAATGATAAAATTAAATAATACCGATACCGGGATGAACACGATAGAATCTATTACTTTAGCCCCAACCCTGCCCCAGAATCCTGCATAGCCTCTATACTTTATTTTATTATCTCCTGCAAAATTATCATCAAGTAAATTATTGTTCATGTAAAATGTTTTTAAAAGTTATGCTTTTCTTCCATATACCAAATCACCGATTTTTCTCATTCTTTTCATCTCTTCTTCATTTAAGGGCCCGATATCCAATAGCGGTAGGTTTTCATTCATTTGTTCCTGGTTCTGGCATCCCATCATGCATACATCAATTGAAGAATTTGATAAAACAAACCGGTAACAATCCGCAGCTGAAGCAGTACCAATTTCCTTTGGTATTTTCTTCGATTTTAATAATTTTCGCCAACGTGTTGCTGTAAATGAAACAATGCCGGGGTTAGCATTTAAATATGGAAATACATCTTCCCCTGCACCCCTGTTAGCCGCATTATACCTAACATGATAAACATCAAATATTTTCTCTTTTTCAAGTTCCGGAATTAATTTCCTGTTATGTGTCGATATTCCTAAATACCTGACATATCCCTTATCTTTTAA
>CAZWGG010000012.1:19344-21583 GCA_964633305.1 uncultured Bacteroidales bacterium | reverse complement strand
ATGACAGTCAGACAAGTGACTCTCGAGCCGGGGCAGTACCACCAATAGATGTGCGTGCCCGTGCAATTTATGGCTCCGGAGCTGCTCCGTATTTTGATGGAAATACCTCACCCGGAACAGGCACTGCTTCATTCTCATACAGTTTGGATAATCAATCGTTTGTAAAGTTTGGAAATGAACTCAAAATGAAGTTTAATCTTGAAATCTTTACCGGAAACAAATTTTGCCTCTTTAATTATGCGACAAAAATGACCGGAGGATATGTTGATTTCGATTGGTTTAGAACGGATGCAAGTACTCAAGCTGATAAGTCAAACAAGAAGATTCATGGATTATTTCAAAGCTCAGGAAAAATAAGCTCCACAAAGTTACCGGATCATACAAACGATCATTGACAGATTTTCAGATAGATTATTTCGATAACCATATAATTATAATTGCTAATACTGCAACCTGCCTATATTTTATATGAAGTTAAATTATGAAAACTTCGGGTTATTCTTTTATATTTGAATATATCTTTGATTCTATTCTAAAACTGGCAAATACTTTTATATATTCATGGCGGAGGATTTATATCAGGTTCGTGCATTACCCATCGCATGCACGTGGCAAAGTTCGCAAACGGATGTCGTTTAAAATCATTAATATTTGATTATAGGCTGGCACCCGAACATCCATTCCCAGCGACCCTTGAAGATTGTTTGGAGGCATATAACTGGTTACTAAGCCGGGGATATCAGTCAAACAATATAATTGTAGGTGGAGAATCGGCAGGCGCAACCTTAACATTGCAGTAAAAATCAATCTTATACACCCAATAGCTTAGTTTATCTCACCCTATGAGCAAATATAACACCTTCTCCCTAGACATACGTTTTGAGAACCCGCATATTTGGTAACTTCTTCAACTTTTTAAAGCCATCTTCCCTTATCTGCCTTACCCTTTCCCTGGATATGCCCAACCGTTCGCCAATTTCTTCTAATGATAATGCCCCTTTACTATTCAATCCATAACTCATTTCTATAATTTCAGCTTCTCTTCCCGAAAGTTTTTTCAGGGCACTATTTATTTCATATTGTAACGATTCACTGAGTAAATTGTCATCGGGTGTTGGAGAATCATTGAAATGCATAACATCGTAGAGGTTTTGATTTCCTTCTGAACCTAATAATGGAGCATCAAAAGATACTTTATCTTTTCTTATTTTATTTGTTGTAACTACTTCTTCTTCGGTAATATTCATTTCCGTAGCAATTTCGTTATCTGTCGGTTCTCTGTGAAACCTCTGTTCAAGTTTTGGAAATGCTTTTGAAATTCTATTTAACGAAGCAACTTTGTTAAGTGGAAGCCTCACAATTCTTACCTGTTCGGCAAGCGCCTGGATAATAGATTGCCTTATCCACCAAACCGCATATGAAATAAACTTAAAACCCCTGGTTTCGTCAAACTTATGGGCAGCTTTTACCAGGCCAAGATTTCCTTCGTTTATCAAATCCGGAAATGATAATCCCCTATTTTGATATTGCTTTGCAACAGAAACAACAAAGCGTAAATTTGCATTAACCAATTTTTCCAATGCTTCCATGTCACCATGTCTAATTTTAACGGTTAATTCAACTTCTTCTTCGGCCGATATTAATTCATATTTATTTATTTCCTGGAAATACCGGTTTATCGACTCATCTTGCCGGTTTGTTATTTGCTTTGTTATTTTTAATTGTCTCATAGCACATTTGAGCTTCATTAATTATGTTAACTCGTCACACCATATCATATAAATGTATTTAGTAACTCACAGTAATTAGTATCCCTTATCTCCATAACTACCAGGAAAAGTTAGCTTTTTAATATCATTCAAATCAAATCCTTTTATTCCCCTGGATTTACCATCAGAAATATTCCTGGTAAAAAATGGTCAATACCGTTAATTAAACTATCTGTGAGATTTCCCCAGATTTAAAAAGGAGGTCATAAATAAACTAAACAAACTGATCTAGTCTTTTTTAAGGCACAGATTCTTAAACCTAAAGTCGGGCAAAGATACATATAATTTGTATTATGATAACTATATGAAACTGATATTTTTCGGTTAAAGAAAGGTAGATTGTTATATAAACTTTCAGGCATGGATATTTTCCTGGTTTAAAAGCAATTCATCAAGTTTTTCAAGTACCATTTTCCAGTTTGACTCAGAATGATTTTTTTGTTCTTCCGTGTCAATACCATCCTGGGTTA
>CAZWGG010000012.1:10387-19334 GCA_964633305.1 uncultured Bacteroidales bacterium | reverse complement strand
GGGTTATTTCAAGCAGTGTGTAATTTCCTTTAGGGACAAGAATATAGCATACATTTGCATAGTTCCCTGGAATATCTTCTTTACCTGAAAATGAACTCCAATACGTATATTTTAATTTTCTTCCAGGAATTAATTCGATGATAGTTCCTTTGTCTTCATAGGATTTTCCTTCCCATTCACCCTTAAAAACGATTGAACTTCCTTCTTTCCATTCCGATATTGCCCGGGTGCTGAAAAAGTATTTTTTTATTTCGTTTGGATCGGTAAGCGCTTTCCATACTTGATTTGTCGTTGCTTTCAATTCAATTGATTGTTTTGCTGTAAGTCCTTTTTTCATTTCTTTTACATTTTATATTCATTAAAATTATGTATTATGTCCTACAAAATTATTTTGTCAGAAATAAAGATTTGTATAAAAAAAGGAGTAAAATGTATATTTAAGGTTAACCTAATATAGGTGATTTTCTAACATGTTTTGGAGAAAGGCCAAATTTATCTTTAAAGGCTTTGCTAAAATGCTGTGGAGATGAATAGCCCAGCTCATAAGCAATTTCAGAAACAGATTGAGAATTTACAGCCAATATATGTTTTGCTTTGTTCAACCGGTAGTCGGAAAGGTAGCCAAATACAGTTGAATTATAAACCTCTTTGAATCCACGTTTTAGCTTATATTCATTTATACCCGCCATTTTCGCCAATTCCGAAAGGCTTGGAGGCATACCTGCATGATCTGTCAAATATTTTCTGACAAATTCGAGTTTTTCCAGGTCATCTTTTCTTTGGATATAAATATGAGTGGAATTTTCTGTATAGGCAAATGATTCTGCCTGGAGTACTAAAATCTCCAGGCATTTTGATAAAAGAAATATTTTTTTTATACCACCGGTATAACGGCATTGAATGATTTCACGGATAGCATTTGCAAGTTGTAAGTCAATTATTCCCGATGCTGGAGACAATACAGCAGGTTTATTCATGCTCATCCGGTCAGCAAAACGTTTTAAAATTTCATTGCTTTCTTTAACAACTTTTAAAAAGAAGTCTGGTGTAAATTCAATTTTAAAAGTTTCTGTTTCAAGATCGATATTATTGAAAGTATTATGAGTGCCGGGCGAATAAATAATGTTATGCTGCTGGTTTGTCACATTATATGTTTTTTCAAAATGATGAATGACATACCGCCCTTTCATATTAAATTCAAGACTTACAACATTTTCTTCATTTCTGTTTTCAAAAATATAATGGTTATTATACTTGTGCCTGGTGTATAAAATACGGATACCTTCAAAAATCCATTGATGCATAAAGGTTTTCCCATACGGAAGTTCATATTCTCGCGATTCTTCAACTAATTTAGTCGATTGCATTCTGTCCTGATTAACCGGGTGGTTTTGAAACAGAAAATCAATGGATTTATCAGCTGTTATCACATTCATTAATAAAAATGTAATCAAATAATGCTATGGATATAACATTTTTATGGCAATGATGTTCAAAAAATTGCAAAAGTGATATATTAGGCTCTTTTATAGAATAATATGGAATTTGTTATACTTTTAAAATAAGAAAATCTTACCATTTTAGCGATTTAAAAATGGCAAGATTTTTTTCAGTCAATTGATGATCAAGCCTCATTTACTAAAAAATCTGAATCGACTGTAACAATTTTTTCTTTTTTCCCAAACCAGCCAATAAACCTGCTCTTAGTGAGTTCTGCCACATAATATACCACAGGTACTACAATAAGTGACAAAAGCGTAGAACTGGTCATCCCCCCTATTAATACCCAGCCAAGTCCGCTTTTCCATTCACTGCCTGTACCGTGTGACAGGGCTATGGGCAACATCCCTACAACCGTTGATATAGCTGTCATAAGTATAGGGCGTATTCTTAGCCGCACTGAAGTAACAAGTGATTCCAATATACTATTTCCTTCTTTTCGCAGGGTGTTAGCAAAGTCCACTACTAGTATTGCATTTTTGGCTACCAAACCTACCAGCATAATAATACCCAACATACTAAAAATACTAAGTGATTGTTGTACCAAAGCCAGGGCATACAGAGCCCCGATAATGGAAAGGGGAATGGAAAATAATACTACAAACGGATGAAGGTAACTTTCGTACAATGCAACCATAATAAGATATACAAGCACAATGGCTATGATCAAAGCAGTACCAAGGCTTCCAAAAGCATCACCCTGGTATTTTATATCACCTTCAGGTAAATAACTTACCCCTTCAGGAAAACCAGTATGATCAAGTAATTCAAAAATATCGTTACCGATATCGCCTACTGCTCTTCCCAGTGCCTGAGATTCCAGAATTACAGAAGAAATCCGGCCATAGCGTTCGAGTTTTGAAGTCCCGGTATGCTCGGTTATATCGGCAAACTGTTTAAGTTGAACGGTCTGTCCAAGACTATTCAAAAAAGACAGGTTCTCAACATCTTTTATAGAATTCCGGTCAAAAGCATCGAGACGAATGTTAATATCGTATTCGTAATCTCCGGATTGGAATTTACTATCGGTATTTCCACTGAACGATGTTTGTATGGTTGCCCCCGCTATTTCGGGCGAAAGACCTAACCGTGCCATTTTTTCTTTATCAATTTTAATTACTACCTCAGGGGATCCTCCTTCTATACTCAGCTTGACATTATTGGTGCCCGGTATTTTTGCAATTCCTTTTCTCATCTTTTCAGCAAAAGCAAAAAGCGTATCTGTATTTGTTGAGCGAAAAACAATTTGTATGGGCGCTTCATCTGCACCGCCTATTATGCTTACTACTGCCGAACGAACTTTTACATCGGTGAAGGTTTCGTTTAATTCCCGTTCCAGTTTTTTAATGAAAATTGCAGAAGATACGTCTCGCTTTGTTTTGTCAACCAGTTTGATATTGATTTCCGATCTGTAATTACCATTTTGAGAAATAAGTATACCCGATGTACTGCCAATAGAAGTATAGATACCTACAACTTCCGGTTTTGTACTGATTAGCTCTTCTATTTTTCGTGTAACTGTATTATTTTGCTTCAATGTATAGTCTTTTGGGTATTCAATAGTAATAATGCATTCGCCCATATCACCAATATTTATAAACTCACTCCCGATAAAACCACCAGTAAGTAATAATATAGAGCTAATGAACAAAACCGTTGCAATTCCTAAAGTAATCAGCTTATGACTTAACGACCAGTTAAGGGTACGCATGATAAACCTGGTAAAATATTCAATTCCCTTCTCGAATAAAGTAATGATTTTACCCCACAATGTTTTTCTATTAAGAAGTTCAAGTTTTGAAAAGCGTGATGTTAGTAATGGTACTACCGTAAAAGCTACCAGCAGGCTTATGATTACCGTAATCACAATTACCATAGCAAAAGGCCCAATAATAGGTGAGATAATACTTTTCGATAATGCCACCGGGAGGAATACCACAACCAGTACCAATGTTATGGAAACAACGCTTAGCCCTATTTCTTTAACCCCATCAACAGTGGCCTGCCAGCGTGTTTTGCCCATTTCGAGGTGACGATAGATATTTTCGAGAACAACAATGGCATCGTCAACCAAGGTACCTATGACCAGTGACATTGCCAGAAGCGTCATCAGGTTGAGTGTATATCCAAAAAGGGTCATTCCAATAAAAGAGGCTACCAGCGATAAAGGCACGGCAATCATTACAATTATTGCATTTCTCCCGCTGTGGAGAAAAAAAATCATAACGATTGTAACCAATATAATTGCCAGTGTAAGATCCTTAGCAACAGACCTGGCCGCATCAAGAATTATCAATGAACCATCTTGCGGAACAGTAAATTTTAAGTTTACTTCGGCATATTGTTTTTCGAGCCGGGCGATCTCCTGTTTTACTGCATCACAAACATTAACAGCGTTTGCGTCGTCTTGCTTTTTGATTTGTATACCCACTGCCTGCATACCATTAACCCTGTATAAGGTGGTCGCGTCTTTTTCTGCATCAATTACCTCAGCGATGTCTTTCAGCTTAACCATTGAACCATCAGGCATTCGCGAAATAACAAGATTAGAAATATCGGCTACACTGGAATATTTTGACGACATACGAAGCAGGGTCTGGCTATTTGTATTGCTAATTTTCCCTGTCGGAAAATCAATATTTGATGCCTGTATAGCCTGTACAACCTGTAAAATGGATAAATTGTAATTATCAAGTTTGCTATGGTTGACATTTACCTGGATTTCGCGTTGCGCGCCCCCGAAAAGGCTAATCTCACCAACTCCGTCTATTTTTGCTAAAGCAGGTTTTATACGATAATTTAGCTCATCGTATAATTTATCGCCTTGCATATCGGCATTTACACTTAGGGTAATAATAGGCAAATCGTTGATAGACAACTTGGTTACTGAAGGTTCAAGCGCCTGGGGAGGTAACAGCCCCCTAATCGATTGAACTTTACGAACCGCATCGTTCACAATGGCATCAACATCAGCCCCTGTTTTCAAACTGACAATAACTGCCGAAACGCTTTCCTGCGAAATAGAACGGATAACATCCACATTAGGGAGGCCTGATACGGCCTCCTCTATTTTTTTCGAGACACTGTTTTCAACTTCTGTTGGACCTGCTCCCGGATACACGGTTGCAATAGTAAAAACCGGGGATGAAAATTTTGGTACCAGCTCATATTTTAGTGCTTTATAGCTCATATATCCAAGAAATATGAGGATAGTAAAAATAACCACTACCAATGTTGGCCTTTTTACTGATAATTCTGACAAATTCATAACGTTAATTTTTATGGTTTAAAACTCTTACTTTTGTGCCGTCTTGCAAATTGATTTGCCCTGACAATACTACCTTTTCGCCAGATGACAAGCCTTCTGTAATTAAAGCATCTGATTCATTGACCGTCACGGCCTGAACACTTCTTGAAACCACGGAATCACCCTGAAGAATAAAAACAGTTGCATCGTTGATACTGCCAATAATACATTTTCGTGGTATAACAATACCTTCATCCGAAGAAGTATTTTTAAACAATGCTTTCCCACTCAACCCGGAACGAAGCAGGTTATCGTGGTCTGCTATACTTAGTTTTACCTCATATCTACCGGCCATATCAGGGGTTACGCCAATGCTTTGTACTTTCCCGGGAAATGTTTTTTCTTTCACAATATCCAGGGAAATATTAGCTTCCTGCCCTTTCTTAATGCGTTGTATGTCTTCTTCAGTTATCCTTACAACAAAAACCATATTGTTACTTTCCAAAATTGAAAATACCTGCATGGAAGGCATCAGGTTATCGCCCGCCTCAACAAAACGCTTTGCAATTACACCATTTACAGGGGATTTGATCTCTGTATTTTCCAGTTGCTTTTTTAAACCGGTGAAATTTGTAAGGGCATTTTGATAATTAAGTTTCGAAGCTTCAAGTTGTTGTTTTGTAATTGCATCACCTCCAACCAGATTTTCATAACGTTCCAAATTTTTCTCTGCATTCTCGAGGCTTACCTTAGCCAATTTGAATTGACTTTCAATAACTTCTTTTTCAACCCTGACTAATGTCTGACCAGTAGACACCTGTTCCCCAACATTACCGGATACATAGGTAATCTGTCCTGATGTTTCGGACAATAGATCAATTTCAGCGCCTGAACGCATCACCCCGTTTTCTTCAATGGTTTGTACACATTCCCTGATTTTAGGGGCAATAACTTCTACAGGTATCACCGAGCTATATTCGCTCATTGCTTTAAGCTCATTGTCTAATTCTTTTTTATTGCTAAATAATTTATAAACAAGCAATGTTACAACTGCAAGAATTACTAGAACTGTTACGTATTTTCTTATTGTTTTCATATCCTATCTTTTTTATTTGTTATTGTTAAAAATTAAGTAATTCACCCTTTGCTTTCTTTAGCTCCAGTTCGGAATTTTTTACCTGTACCAGTGCATTGTAATAAGATAACCTGGCTTGGGTAAGGCTGCTTTCAGAGAGAAGCAAATCTGATAAAGAAACTACCTGCTCACGATATCCCTGTAAACTAACATTGTAAGTCTCCTCTGCCAATTTTATATTCTCCTGTTGGCGTTGCATGGCAAGTAAACTATTCTCATATTGTTTCATAGCATCGGTATATTCTTTTGAAAAAAATTCAACTGTATTTTTCCGAGTATTTTGCAACTGCATCAGCTCAATATCATATTGTCTGGTTTTTGCACGTTTCTCAAAACCATCGAATACAGGAATATTAAGGCTTAAACCAACCACGCCAACTTTATAAAACTTATCATTACCCCCTTTTAAAAAATCAAACTCATTGCGTTGCCCCTGGTAATAATACTGGCCAAAACCCGAAAGTGCCGGGAGGTATGACTGCTGGTTGCTTTTTCGCGATAACAACGTTATTTCCATTTGTTTTTCAAGTAACTGGATTTCCGATCTATTGCTAAAGTCAACCAACCCGGTGGCTGTTTGTAAAGGTTCTGCCATTAGTGAATCGGAAAGCGCTATTTCCTGTCTGGTATCTAACCCAATAAGATATTTCAGCAATCGCAATTGTTGTTGATGCAATTGTTTGAGATTATCAATTTGGGTCTGGATATTGTTCTTATTTACCATAACCCTTGAATAATCAACCTTACGGATGACACCGTTTTCGGTTTGCAATCTGGAAATCTCCATCAAACGCCGGGTATTATCAAGTGTTTTCGAGATATACTCTATTTGTTTTGAAGTATTCTGGCACAAGAAGTAGACCTGTGAAACCCGGGTCACAACTTCCTCTTTTTGCTGCTGTAACGAAAGTTCGCACAGCTTTTCCATTCGCTGTGCCAGCTTTAATGAAGTAAAATAGCTTTGGTTGTACAAAACCTGGCCCGCCTTAAATCCGCTACTCCAATCGTATTTTGTCCCTATTTCAATAGGTATTAACCCTGTTTGCCCGAAAATCTCACCCGGTACTATTAGCTTGGGGATGGCAAAATAGTAACTAAAATTACTGTAAGCTTCAAGCTGTGGCAATAATTTACTTTGAGCTTCTTTTAGCTGAAAGCGTACTTTTTGCTGTTCAAGTCCTGCGTTTTGTACATTCACGTTTCTCTCAATTCCCATTTGGCAGGATTGTTTTAATGACAGGCAAACTGTTGTATCCTGTGCCTCTGCCCTCAATAATCCGAGTATTACCAGGGATACTGTAATTAGTCCTTTTATTTTCATTGTTTATTTTAGTTTTATACCGACCATTCGGTATGTTACATTAGAAAAAACAAACCGAACGACCGGTTTGTGGCATAAGAAAAAAAATTATGTTTTTATTTGATTATAAAATTTGTTCCATAAATTTTGAAAAGGTTTCACCATATTTTCAATATCAGCACCTCGAAAAATCATGTGCATTCCTACCCCATCGCTAAGGTACATGAATATCTCAGCGATTTCTTTGTCGGACATTTTTGCTTTTATTTCGCCCTTTTTACGGGCTTGTTCTATTGCTTTGGTCCAGTAGTTAATTTCGGTGTTAAAGCCATCAACTACTTTATCACGAAACCCCGGGAATAGCTTCAAAGCGTCAAATATCAATGAAAAGTAGTTTATGGTAATAGAACTCTCAGTTAATTCATTCCCGGAATTTTTATCAAAATTTTCCATATATTTTTTGCTCAACCTTATTGTATCGTCTATGTAATCATTATAAAACCGGTAAAGTGATTCTTTTGAGTAATTCTCATAATTTCGCGATACACGTTTGAAAAAATCCTCAAGTACTTCTAAAAATAATTGTTCTTTACTGGTAAAGTAATGATAAAAAGCTCCTTTTGATAATCCTGTTTCTTTTACAATTTCATTCATAGTGACTTCTTTAAAACTTTTCTGAAGGAAAAGTTTAGAAGCTATCAGAACTATATGCATTTTAGTCTCATTCATAAACCGACCGTTTGGTTTGTAAATATACGACTATTTTTTAAAAATGATTCAAAATGAGGAAAAAAACTTTATTGAGCGTGATAGTAAATGAAGAAATAAAAGAACTGCTTTTATCATTCAAATACACTAATCAATCAGAAGTTTTTGATTTTGTAATAAGTGACATATTTTTTGCTTTGATTTATGCAAGTGCAATTTGAATTATTTTTTTGAAACCCTGAAACGATCAGCATCATTCCCGCGTAAGCAGATATCTTATAAGGGATTGCTTTGTTTTTTATTTTACATGGTGTTAAATCTGATGAAATCATACAATTAATTAGACTTTTAATACCTATAAAAAAATATTATGATACGTATTAAAATAAATTTTAATACGTATCATATTTACAAATTAATATGAGAAAATTAACTGTTCAACAGCATTAATTTGTTAGTATATGCCTAAACCTTATAAAATAGCAGAGCAATGCCAGCCCGGTATTAAAGGAGGTGGTGAAAAAAAGTACTGTGCACATGCATGGAAAAGACATTATTAGCCTGTTGCAGTAAATTTTCAATGCCAGACCAGTGACTGTTATCACTAAACAAGAGCTGTTACTACCTTACAAAATAAAGGCTTCCACAGCCAGATGTACTTTGGTCGCTTGACGGCTACGGCTGTTACTACCTTACAAAATAAAGGCTTCCACAGCTAAGTGAACATGCATCATTACAACAACGCAGCTGTTACTACCTTACAAAATAAAGGCTTCCACAGCAGAAAAAAGAGTATTTGATGAAGATTTTTTGCTGTTACTACCTTACAAAATAAAGGCTTCCACAGCAATTAGTATTAATTTAAAAAACGTAGTCATGCTGTTACTACCTTACAAAATAAAGGCTTCCACAGCTATCTGGGGCTAATTTATTCGGGGCTAATTGCTGTTACTACCTTACAAAATAAAGGCTTCCACAGCTTACATTCAAATTTATAATCATGAAAGAAAGCTGTTACTACCTTACAAAATAAAGGCTTCCACAGCGGTGCTTGGAT
>CAZWGG010000012.1:0-10287 GCA_964633305.1 uncultured Bacteroidales bacterium | reverse complement strand
ATTGTCAGGCTGTATTGCTGCTGTTACTACCTTACAAAATAAAGGCTTCCACAGCGGTGCTTGGATATTGTCAGGCTGTATTGCTGCTGTTACTACCTTACAAAATAAAGGCTTCCACAGCCAAATTCAACGTCGTGGAGATTAACGAATTGCTGTTACTACCTTACAAAATAAAGGCTTCCACAGCCAATATTGCTGAAAGGTAGAATATCTTAAGGCTATAGCCATTTTTAGTATGAAAAAAAAGTACTCTTGTACTCCAAAATATATCAATTGTCGTCATTTTTTCAATCCTGTTTTGTCTATCAGGGCAGTTTCATTTTTTAAATGTTGAATAAGCGCCTGATGTATTTGTATCATCCTGGCAGCCATTTCTTTGTTCAAAATCTCAATTTTTTTACCGGTATTGTCTTTTTCCTTTAAAAGAAAACCGTGCAATATATTCCTGTATTCAAATAATTTTTCTTTTATTTCTTTTGGTAAATAAATGCCTAACCCACTACCATAATGGTACCCGGCAAGGTTTGAAATAAATTCCCTAGCACATTCCATGTCCAGGTAATAGATTTTATCTCCATCATTTACCTGCTCCCAGGTAAGTATTGATTTCTTATTTTCAGTATCGGTAGTATAAATCAGTAACTTCCAGCATTCTTCCAACGCATTCAGTTTTCTCTCGTATTTAACACGTTCCAGCCCAATAAATGTTTCCCGTTTTTTCTGTCTTACGGCAAAAAGGTAAGCCAGCCATGCTGCAAAGCATATCCCGGCCAGTGTAAGTGAACCGGATATGGTACTTTCGGCAAGTTTGTGCCAAAAGGGAGGTGCTGTTACCTCCAGGCTGGTATAACATAGCAGCTTATTAAAGTTGAGTAAGTTCATCATAGTATTTAACTAACAGGTTTTTAAATTGCATGATAATAGATTTTTGTTCCACTTCTGTATCGCCCGATTGATAATTACCAAGCTCGTTAAACCGGGTACCCTTAATAAAATCCTTAAACAGAATATATGCAGGATAATTGCTGTGACTAAAAGCATTCCGTAGTTCCTTAATAAGATGAAACCGTTCATCTTTTCCACTAATTTTTTGTTTTAAGATATCGGTATGGTAAATATATCCATCTTTATTTTTAGGAATGGCAAAGGTACCCGTAATTTCTTTCTCAAAACGAAATATCCTGTAAAAAACTTCCATCCGGGCTTTTTCGTACAGTTCAAGTTCTTTTTGTATGGCTTCGTAAGCTATTTCATCATCAGGAACATAAGGCAACAAGCTGTTGATACGCCTGTCTTTCAAAAGAGCCCTGAAATCACCATAATTTTTTATTTTAACAGTTTCTCTTACGATGGTTTTTGTACTCCCTGAAGATAACTTAGATTTGGCACCGCGCATTTTCCGTACTTTATCAACATTTGTTTCATAAATAACCGACATTTGCAATTTAGCCGTAGTTTTCAGTGAAAGAAAACCTTTATCTGAATCTGGTTTAATTAAGGCAAGCTTAAAATCGTCCCCTAAATGAATAGAAGAAGTAGTATGTGTGGTTTTCTTTTTCAAAACTCCCCTGTCCACAATGAAATTCTTCCTGAAAACATCATCAACCATCATAAATAATACTTCATCACATGTCCGGGTTAAACGAATTTGTTTTTCATTATCTGTAAAATCATTGTACCTGGCCATATACTGATTATATATTCTTGTTTTTTCTTCTTCCTCATATATACTGTTTCTTTTATAATGCTCTTCAACTGCCGGCATAATTAATCGTGTGATTGTATTGTCTTTTTTACCTTTTTCAAAAACGGTAGTTTTTTGTGCCAGTTCTTCTATATTGAAATAAATCTCTGGCAATGTTTTTCTTTTTTCATTTTCCTTTCGTGAATCAAATAATTTGTTCAGGAATTCATACGTTCTCTTATATGAATAAAATTCCTGCGACTCATCATTCATTACCAGTTTTAGGTACTGGCCTATTATGTAAGCAATATTTACACGATCCTTTTTTTCTATTTCACTAGCCAATGATTGGGTACTGGTATTTGCCTTCAATGCCTTCCTTATCGGTTCAAGAAATAATCCCCTGGGCAGGTTCATCACTGTTTCTTTTTGGTATTTTTTTGCCAGTTCAACAATATATTCCCGTTTGTTCCCTTTGCTTTTTTCACCTAGTTTAAGAAAATGGTAATCTTCATACTTTTCATCCTGCATACATTGTTTTAAAAAGTCAAGACGAAGTTCGAGATATTTCTTGTAGAAATCGAGAATCCCCTTACAACTCTTTAAATAGATACTATCCAAAAACGGGTGTGAATTTTGAGAGTTGGTTAAATTAAAGAGTTGAAATGTACCATATAACGATTCTTTATTTTTTCCAAAAAATGCAAGTTTTGATTGTAACACTTGAAATTCTGTACTATTGGGTTTTCCCTTCATACCGTCAAGAGGTTTCTGCAACCGTATCATATCCCTGGCCATAAAGTCGGCCATTCTGCCGCATTTCATCTCAATGTAATCTTTTGAGCTGTTTTTCTTCAAATAATATTTTTCCTGGCGTTTCACTTTATCAAGTTTTTCAACAGTGTCATTTATAAGTTCTTTTAATCGTTTTAACGCTTTTGTTTCAAAATCCATAACAGGCTTCGAAATCAGGTATTTTACAATGGCTTTAGGTATATGTGCTTTTTCCAATCCATGTTTTCTGAGTTCTGTTTTTAACGTTTCACTAGTAAAATCAGGTAGAAAGTATTCATTTTCAATATTTTTAAAAAATTCCCGGATATGGTTCCAGTGGTCTTTTATTATTTTTTCTACAGTTGGTAAATTGTTACCCTGTTGTTGCAACAAATTATAAAAAACTATTGAGGGAAGCTCATAAAGGCTCAGCCAGCAATCTGGTTTAACAGTTTTAGGCTTATTTGTTTTATTGTGAATATCAAAATCAGGCAATTTGGGCCAAATATCTTTATTTTCTTTTCGTTTGGCATAGTCATATATAAATTTGATGCCAATATTTTGTTCATTGATATGGTAATGTGGGGTTGTATCGGTTACATAAATATCTGAATAGTCTACTTTCCGGTCTTCCAGTTTAAGTGTTTTCTTAGCCCATTCATCAGGCCGGTTTTCATCAGAAAAATCATCCAGGTTTCCAAAGCTTGTCATTCGTTTTATCCATCTGCGTTTTCTATTAATACCTTCAATTTCCTTATCGTAAACATGGAAACAATAATTACCAAGATCAATGTGAAATTTAAGGTTTTGAAGGTTATCATCGAGGTACCTGAGGGCAAAATAAAAAAAACGATTACTGCTTCGTTTAAGGATGGAGGTAACTTCATATTCATCATGATTATTATCCACTGAAATTTCTTCTGGAACAGTTTTAAATTTCTCCCGATCATCATTGCTTAGCAGCGGATAAAGTTCTTTAGGGCAACGTTTCAGTTCGTTTACCATATCAATTAAACGACTTTCGGTTCTATTGTCACTGGTTAATCTGGGTTGAGGTACACGAGGTGTAAAGTTGGTAAATGTTTCGAGGGTCGCTTTTTCTCTTTGATATTCGCTTCGCTTGAATCCATAAAGTTTTTTTAAAAACAATTGGGCATATTTTCTCTGTAACCAAAGACAGATAAAAAAGGCCAGGCCCTTTTCTGTAATTTCTCCTTTTTTATCTGAAAAGTGATAATGAAATTTTTCAGCTATTTTCCCATTCTTACCTAACCTTACCAAATGATTTACCTCTTCGGTTTTTAGTTTAAACCTTTTCTTTATTTCTCTTCGCGCCGTATCAAAAAGAGTGCACATTCCAAGAATAATTTCCTTTTTCATAAAAACCTGATCATGAACTGCATGAGAATATAAATTCCGGTATTCGTAAAGCTGTTTTATCAGAAAATTAAAGACTTCAAAATAATCATTTGGTTCTGCTTGCCGTTCTTTTCTTTTATAAAAAGAGTAATTATCTGTAAAATACCCGGTAAACGGAAAATGATACGCGAGTTTTTCGATAATGCATTTTGTTATCTCCGATTCTTTATTTTCTTCATTCTTAAGATATGTCCAAATACCGGCATCCATCATATTGTCATCGTTGGATAAATCAAAACCCAGTCCTAAACTTTCTGAAATATCTCGCAGAATGATGAAGATGTTTTGTTTTGCAGTATTCAAATAAGCTGCAAAAAAAGGTTTATCCTGTTCGTTGTCGAACTTTTTGTAGTTGGATTCAGTTTTTTGTGTCATAAAAAATATTTTAATGTTTTATTTCAAATTTACTATTTTACTGTTTTGCATAAAAAATGGTGTTACAGAATTATTTACATTTTGTAAAAATGATAATGAAAAAAACACTTAACATTTTAATTGACTCAAGCTTACGAGTAAAATTATACTATAAAAATGTAAATCAAAAAGAGTTGAACAGAGTTAGTGTTTGAGTTTTTTTATCGGTAGAAAAACGGTCAAACCAACTGGCCTAAAATTATCGCCACTAGTAATCATTTCAATAACAAATAATGAATTTGATCCATCATATACCCATACCCGGAATTACGAGGGAACACAAAAGTTGAGTTTTATTGGGACAATAGGATTGTACAAATAATTGAAAAGAAAATGAATTTTCTGGATAAAACAGAAGCAGAGTGGATTAATGAGAATATAATTAGTCTTTGCAAGAAAACGCAATATTTGGCGTTTTCTTGCAAAGACTAAATATGTTATGTGTTACTATAGACATTGTCAGGTCAAAATCCACTTTTATTACCATTGATGATGAAACATTATTTAAATGAAAAAAACTTATTTGTTCTGCAATTGCTTTTTCGACAATCCATCTTTTGGTATATTTTCTGACGATTTTTTCAGGCGGTATGTCAAAATCATTGGTAATGATAATTGCAGGTTTTATTTTTCCGTGCCCGGTAATATTTATCTGTCGGATTTGACCATCATATCCTTTTAGGTGTACAAATTCTTCATAAACTTTTATGGCACGTTTTTTATTTCCCGAGGATTCTACCCGGATGGTTTTCCAGTTTGTATCAGGAAGTTTTTCTATTTTATTGACCAGATTTTTTCCTCTTCGCCGAATGCTAATAAATTTGATGTGCTGTCTGTTTAGCTTGTCAAGATTTTGGTAATTGGTAAATTTGCTATCAAATACCAGGTATTTTAGTTGGTTAGATTGTTGCTGGTTACTATGGTAAAAATCAAGGAACTCCAATACAACGGCACTTTCATTTTTATGCATAACATTTGTATTGCCATAATCAATAATACCACTATCAGGATCATGTGCCAGAACGGCAAGCATACAGGCAAGAGCTTTACCCCTTTTGCCGGACCAATTGTTTTCTAAATGTTCATTATCTCCCCAATAAGGGATTGTTGTAAAATCAAGATTTGATGTATCACCCAAGAGACCTTCTGACAACCCCTTTTGATACAGGGATTTTAAAAACATCCTGTTCATTTCTGATGTTACCCTGTGTGAATAGGAACAAAACCAGGCAGCTTTGGGTAATACATTGTTTCAAAAATATGAATATGTAATATAAATACGCATATGTAAGAATGAGGGAAAACAGAAGAAACCTTAAGTTTTCAATGATTATGCGCTATAGAACAAAATTAAGCTGTCAAAAAAATAAATTAATTACGCCTTTTTAATACCGTGAAGATATGTGTTGATGGTAGAAGCCATTATTAATAGTCGAACAACAAACTCCCGTAATTACCCAGGAGTAAATTTTCAAGATCGATTTCGGAAGCATCCGGGTGAATTTGTTTAAATAATGAAACTGAATTTGAAATGTCATCCTTATAGGTACCCCTTACATGCGTAATGTGATAATTGGCGGCTTCCTGGCAATATCCAAATTGTGTTCCCAATTTGTACAAACGATACCCTAATTCCATATCTTCACATCCCCATCTTTTTCCAAATTGTTCGTTAAATCCGCCGCACTTTTTTAATTGACTTTTCTTTACTGAAAAATTTCCTCCTGTGCACGCCATCCATTTTAATGAATTTTTCTCTTCAACAAACAGTCTTTTTATTAATTTTTCAAAGGCTGACATTCTTTTATTTTTTTCCAGATAATTTGAAAGCAACCGTAAATCAGGCGGCAATACATTTTTGGACAGACTTTTAAAATTATCTTTATCCAATTCATATATTTCGTAAAAAATACCATTAACAGGATCTTTAAAAAACTTTAATGGAAGTAAATCAAAAATTACACCATGTACCAGAAGCTGCCCGCTCAGCCGGTGATTCGATATATGGCTTTCGATAAATGAACCGGAAGGAATGGTATCATCGTCACAAAAAACTAATATTTCACCTTTTGATTCCTCTATACCTTTATTACGCGCAGCAGACCTGCCCTGATTATCCTGAAAAAAATACCGGAAATTATAGTCAAAATGTATCTCGTCAACCATCGTTTTTGTGTTATCATTTGAACCATCATCGACCAATACAACTTCAAAATCACTGCGAGCAGCATTTTGGAAATTAAATGATTCCAGTACTACTTTTAAGCGGTGCTTTTTATTATATGTCGGAATGACAATGCTAGCTTTTATTTGGTTCATGATCGATCTTTATTAAATAACATCAAACAATAAGTGAAGTCAAATGCCTGTCACATAACTATATTCATAGCACCTTGAGGACATATTTCATGACAGCACAGGCAATGAATACATGTTGCAATTTTTACCTGCATTTTATCATTTTCAAGAAGAATACATTTCTGTGGACACTGTGCAGCACATTTTCCTCATTTTGAACATTTTTCCGTATTTATCACAATTCGGAAATTAGTCGGAATTTTGTCTAATCGTATTTTTTTTTCTTTAATCATTGTCTATTTTTTTTAGGGTAAAGAAATTGATATAGTAATTCAGAATTATTCCAGATCTAAAACGTACTTTTCATATTGCGAGATATTATGTTCTTCAAACGCTTTTTGTAATCCGGGAATTTTATTTTCCCCATAAGGAATTGAAATGGTAGAAAAATCAAAATCATTTTCGATATGTTCTGCCATCCCTCCTAAATGATGTGCAAAAAAAACTTCTGAAATAGCGAGAAAAGCACATTTATTAAAATTATTTAGAATATCATGTCCTTCATTTGCAAACCGGACTTGTGTAACAGGAATATCCCTGTTTTGTAACGACTTTATAAATTCAGTACATTCATCATTTGATACTTGAAAGTCGTTTTCCCCGTATCCAAGTAATAATGGTTTTTTAATACCTGTTACTTTATGTAACGGAGAACGTTCTAAAAGCTGTTTTCGCCCTTCATTGCTACTGGTATCACCTATATGTTTTTTACTTATAGCCAATAATTTATGATAATATCCTGGAATAGAATTTATCAAGGTAATTAGATTAAGAGGCCCACCAAAGGAAACACCACACGCGAACCTGTCCGAATTCAGTGCCAAAGCCATCATGGAGGCATATCCGCCATAGCTATATCCCATTATACCTATCTTTTGGGGATCAGATATTCCCATTTCTATAAAATGATCAATAGTATCAATTAAATCATTATGCATTGCCCGTCCCCATTGCTGCATGCCTGCCTCCAAAAACATATTTCCGAAACCGGTAGAGCCCCTGAAATTTACACATATTACCGCATACCCCCGGTTTGCAAGCCATTGATGCAGGGGGTAGTACCCCCAGTAATCCCTGTTCCAGGGGCCACTGTGCACAAGTAACACGGTGGGTAATGGTTTATTTGCAGTTTCAACCACTGGCAATGTATAATAGCTAACCAACTCTAATTTATCCCTTGAGTTTACAATACTGAAATGCATTGGATAGCAAAGGTCTTTTTCTCTGTCAGTATCCCCGGTAAATAAGAATCTTGCCGTTTTCGATACGCGGTTGTACAAAAAATATTCAGGCAAGGCATCGCCCCGGGTGTATTCAACCAGCCATACATCATTATCTGAACTCCGGCTTACTATTTTCAGGTTTCCCTTATTTATTTCCCTTAACCTTGCAAAATCACCTTCAATCTCATTGTCCTGAAAATACCAGGTCATTTGTATATAAAATACGCCGGCCGCCAAAACTTTTCCGCTGGCCGGTTCAATGATTACATGCTCGTCAAAATCGGCTTTCGGGTGACTTACGATACAAGTACGTTCTCTATTTTTTACATTTGCTTCACAAAGCGAGTTTGGGGTTTTATCACAAGTATCTATTAGATATATCGAATCCCGTCCCTTGAAACATCCAACTACCTGCCATGGATATATTGTTTTTAAAAAAGATTTTTCCCACGTGCCGTCTGAATTTAGAATATAGCATTCATTACTTTCCTGTTTATCATGCTTTACGGCATATTTTAAATTCAATTCATTGTCACAAATAAACCAGTCGAATTGTTCTTTGTTTTCGTAAAGTAGTTCCAGTTCGCTTATCGAAGAATCCAGGATATACAAATTCCCAAATTTGACTGAGTCACTGTATCCCATCAATGGAATTTTCCCCGTGCAGGTGAAATGTCCTGGCAATGTCTTCAGCTTCATGTTTTCAAATGTCAATTTTTCCTTGTTTTTCCTGGCAACATCTATTTTAAATAATTCAATAAACGAATCGGGATATTTCGCACATGAACAAATTAAATGGTCATCGGTATTTACCCAACTGTATCCTGAAAATCCAGGTTCATTAATTTCGCAAATAAGTTCTGCATTTTCTGTATTTTCGGAGTCTGCAACCCAAATTTTAAAATTGCCGTTTGTCCCTTTTACATAGCTTATATATTTGCCTGAAGCGCTTATTTGTACATCTTTTTTTAATGTGCCGCTAAAAAGCGCTTTTCGGGGAATTAAAATATGTTTTCTCTGTTCCATATTTATAATGCAGACATTTTTCTGGTTAATGCCGATTTTTTAATAAGTTGCGCAAATTTCAGCACGTCAGGCACAACTTGCTCAGATAATATCTGATTTTTTTCTTGTTCTTCTATTAAAATTGTTGAAAATTTAACCCTGTTTTGAAATTCCAGGTTAGTTTTTAGCTTAATTATTGAATTACTTTCTGAAATGATATCGAGTTTTAGATCTGCGCCTTCTTTTTCACTAAAACTATAAAACAAGATGTTTTTACCAGTGCATTTATATATATCTGGCTTTAATTCAAGTAATTGATTTTTCAGACGTTGAGAAATCGGTATTCCATCGAAATTTTCATAATTCGAACCATTAATTGTAATACGGAAATCGGATTGCACATCGTATAAAATATGTGCTGTTTTCATCAGTAATAAACGAGACCTGTAAAAGTACTTACCATTGGCAACCGGTTCTATGATGATTAAATTTTCCAATTCATTATCAGGTTCAGCCACTTTCAGGGCAATATTTGCCCCAAGGCGCACTCCAAACAGGACAACCTTTACCGGGTTAAAATTTTTTCTTACATAGTTGATGATATATTTCAAATCGTCAATGGCACCTTCCAAATCCATTTCATAAGAAGCTCCGTGACTATCTCCTGTTCCGAAATAATCGTAATGAAAAACAGAATGATTGTTGCTACCGAGCAACCGTGCCAGGTCAACCTGAATGCTCCTGACTATTGAATCCCCTTTTCTATCAAGAAAAGAATTCAAAAAAATAAAAAACACCTGACCAGGCGTTTCGTTAACGAAACTGTGCACGAATAATTTTCGGGAACCGGATTCGTGGGGACGATGTAAAAAAAATAAATTTTCGTTCATGATCCTATTTTCTTTTTTAGAATATCAATCACGTTTCTTTTACTGTCCCAATTACAAAATAGATGATCGGCTTTAGGAACTACTTCCATTGTTGTCGAACAGTTCTCATCTTCAAAGTATTTCTTCAAATAGTTCAATTTTCTTTGGATCGCTTCTTCGTACTCGGCGAAAATATAATGGATTTTTATAGGATGCGATATAAACTTGAAATAATCATAAAAAATATCGTGTGGTGGCTGTGTCCAATCGGCAAACATATAATCCCAGGGATTAATAGGTATAACTTTATTTATATTTTCTTTTCTGGCAGCGTATATCAACGCTATGCACGTGGAACAATATCCAACCATGATTATTTCAAGGTTTGGGTAGTTTGCTTTTATATATTCAATATATGTAAAATGTGTCGACAAATGCAGGTTGCGGAAATTGTTTCAGCTGTTCATTCTACCTGCCGCGCAACTCACGAACGATTTCGCTTTTGCCTTGGCGGAGGCAATCCCTTCCGCGGTGCCGGTTT
>CAZWGG010000011.1:18271-21798 GCA_964633305.1 uncultured Bacteroidales bacterium | reverse complement strand
GAAATTTTGTTATTCTTGTCCTTTACTTTGAATATTCCCGACACTTTATAATTTGAAGTACTTTTAAAATTGTTAATTTCCCTTTCTCTTTCAACAATAAGTCTGACAGCAACAGATTGTACACGTCCTGCAGAAAGTGCGGGTCTGATTTTTCTCCAAAGAATAGGAGATATTTTGAATCCTACAATCCTGTCAAGTATCCTGCGTGCTTGTTGGGCATTTACCAGGTTAGAATCAATTCTCCTGTAATTTTCTATGGCTTCACCAATAGCATTTTTTGTTATTTCATGAAAAACAATACGTTTTGTTTTACCGGGATCTAGTTTTAATACTTCACTCAAATGCCATGCTATAGCTTCTCCTTCCCTGTCTTCATCAGAGGCTAGCCAAACTGTATTTGATTCTTCAACTAATTTTTTTAGTTCAGCAACAATTTTTTTCTTGGCTTCAGGCACAATATAGTTTGGTTTAAAATTGTTTTCTATATCAACTCCGAAATCTTTTTTTGATAGATCTCTGATATGGCCCATACTAGATTTGACATGATAGTCTTTACCGAGAAATTTTTCAATAGTTCTCGCTTTTGCGGGAGATTCAACTATAATCAGATTATTTATCATTACCATAAAATTTTAAAACCACAAAGTAAATTAAATACTAGACTAAGATCAAAATTTTAATTTAAATAATTATTATTTTTACGACGAACAGTAAAATTAGTTATGAAACGAAAAAGGATTAATCAACTATTCTGGATAATTTTTATAATGCCTTTCTTAACTTTACTAATTATTTTCATTTTGGCTTCAAATGGGGCACTTGGTTATATGCCGGATATTGCTGCTCTTGAGAATCCTAAAATCGATTTGGCAACACAAGTAATATCAGAAGATGGAGAGGTTCTTGGAAATATTTATTTTCAGAATTTAAACCGTACTTACGTTGATTATGAAAGCTTACCTAAACATTTGATTGATGCACTTATTGCTACTGAGGATATTCGTTTTTATAAACACCCGGGTATAGATTTTAAAGGAGCTTTAAGGGCTGTTCTTTTATTTGGCACCAAGGGAGGAGGAAGCACAATTACGCAGCAATTGGCAAAACTGCTTTTTCATAAAGATCCAGAAACTGTAATTGAACGCATAAAACAAAAAATAAAAGAGTATATTATCGCGGTGAGGCTGGAGAGAGCATATACAAAAGAAGAAATCATTACTATGTATTTTAATCAAATTGATTTTCTTTATAATGCTGTTGGTATTAAATCGGCTTCAGAGGTATATTTTAATACTATTCCTGATTCCCTGGGAATAGAACAGGGAGCAGTTATTGTTGGAATGGCAAAAAATCCGAGCTTGTATAATGCAAAAATGTTTCCCGAACGTTCTCTCAGGAGAAGAAATGTTGTCCTGGATCAGATGTACAAATATGACTTTCTTGAAAAACAAATTTATGATTCGTTGAGAAACCTCCCGTTAGAATTAGATTATCAGAAAATATCCCATAATATGGGATTAGCAACTTATTTTAGAGGTTTTTTGCATCGAATGCTTATGGCAAAAGAGCCAAAAAGAAGATATTTCAATACTTATTTAGATTATCAAATTGATTCTGCAGAGTGGAGGGATAACCAGTTATATGGATGGTGCAACAAAAACAAAAAACCTGATGGTTCCCCATATGATCTGTATTCAGACGGACTAAGAATATATACAACTATTAATTCAAAAATGCAGAAATATGCAGAAGATGCAGTATCTGAACATCTGGGGAAAGATCTGCAGGATGAATTTTTCAGGGAAAAAAAAGGGAGAAAAAATGCCCCGTTTTCAGAAGATTTGACACAGGAGGACCTTAGAATGATAATTCACAGGGCTATTTTAAATTCTGATTATGGAAGAAGCTTAAGAAGAAAGGGAGTTTCTCTTGATTCAATCTATAAGGCTTTCGGAAAACCCGTTGAGATGACTGTGTTTTCCTGGAATGGAAATGTAGATACAGTAATGACACGCCTTGACTCTATTTTATATTATAAACATTTCCTGCATTCCGGGTTTATGTCCATGGACCCTTTAACTGGTTATGTTAAAGCATATGTTGGAGGGATTGACTACAGATATTTTAAATACGATCATGTTACCCAGGGTAAACGACAAGCCGGTTCAACTTTTAAACCCTTTTTATATATTCTTGCCATGCAGGAAGAATACTCACCTTGTTATAAGGTACCCAATGTCAAACAAGTTTTTAAAACATTAGATTCGATATGGGAACCCAGGTCATTAAGCAGGCCTGAAGATCTTAACCAGGAAAGATCGTTAAGATGGGGACTGGCAAGATCGGAAAACAATATTTCTGCATGGCTTGTAAAACGGTTTAAACCTCAGCCTATTGCAAATATTGCATATAAAATGGGTATTAAGAGTTATATTGATCCTGTAAATTCTATGATTTACGGAACTTCAGATATGTCTGTAGAAGAAATGGTTGCCGCTTATGCAACCTTTGCCAATAAAGGAATTCATAAAGAGCCAATGTATGTAACACGTATTGAAGACAAAAACGGGAATGTCATTTCAACTTTTCATCCTGAAGAAAGAGAGGCAATTAGTGAAAATACTGCCTATTTAATGTTAAAACTTATGGAAGGGGTTACTTCACCAAATTTAGGTGAAGGATATGTGCGTTACGGTACTGCTTCTTCTTTGAGATGGAAATATGGATTTACAGGCGAAATAGCTGGAAAAACTGGAACTACACAAAATAATTCCGACGGATGGTTTATTGGGATAGTTCCTAAGCTTGTTTCCGGTGTATGGGTTGGTTGTGAAGATAGATCAGCTCATTTCGATAGCAAAGGTTCCGGCTCTTTGGCAACTCCAATTTGGGGACTTTTCATGCAGAAAGTTTATGCAGATTCTACATTAGGTATTACACAGGTGGATATTTTTCAACCACCTCTTGATTTCAACATGGTTTTGGATTGTAATGATGATAATACAGGTCTTAAACCTCCCGATTTTTCCGAAGATGATATTTTTAATTAGTTCCTTCTATTATACCCATTCTTCTTTTAGCACTTCACCTTCAATTCCAACAATTAATAGTTTTACAGGAACTTTACGTTGTGCATTTTGAGTGGCTGTTTGTATCAATTGTAATAATCCCATACAGCAAGGCACTTGCATTATCATAACTGTTATTGTATTAACCTTAGCCTGGTCAATCATTGCCTGAATTTTTTCAATATATGTTTCCATTTCCGAATCTAACTTTGGGCAGGCAATGGCCAATCCTTTTCCTTTTAAATGTTCTTGGTGAAATTCTCCTAAAGCATATGCCGTGCAATCGGCTGCGATTAGCACATCGGCATTTCTAAAATAAGGGGCTGATGGATTTATTAGATGCATTTGTACCGGCCATTGTCTGAGTTCAGAAGGTTGTGGGGAATGAGTATTTTCAGTTTCTGTAGATTTAGGCCCAAAAACCATTGTATTAGAACCAGGGCAGCCACCATGATTATG
>CAZWGG010000011.1:0-18261 GCA_964633305.1 uncultured Bacteroidales bacterium | reverse complement strand
AAAATTCAGACTATTTGAATGTTTTTTTAGATAATTCATAGCTTCTTTTAAAAATTTTGTTTCACCATGTTCTTGTAAGTGCTTTAAGTGTGCAGTAACAGTATTTTTGCCTTTTTTTACCATTATTTCCATTACTTTGGTTTCATTATATGCTTCGGCTTCACGTTTTTCAATTGTAATAGCAACCTGAGGACAGTGTCCTATACAAGCTCCAAGTCCATCACACATTAAATCGCTTATTAGTCGGGCTTTTCCATCAATAACCTGAAGTGCTTCTTCATGACAACCGGGAATACAAAGTCCGCAGCCATCGCATAATTCTTCGTTAATTTTTACTACATCACGTATCATAGCATTCAGTATAAATTAATTAATTTTGATACAAAATTACTTGTATTATAATTTTTAATTTGTAACATATGTTACAAGAACCTGTTTTTTTATGACACATTATTTTGAAAAACTTTCACAAACAAATATTTTTAAGGGTATCAATGCTTTAGAAGTTGAAAATCTTTTCAGAAATAAATTATTTAGAATTAAAAATTACCAGAAAGATGAGTACATTGCCTTTACGAATGATATTTGTAACAATCTTATGTTCATTATTGAAGGAGCAGTGAGGGGTGAGATGACAGATTACTCGGGAAAAGTAATAAAAATAGAAGATTTGGTTGCTCCTAAACCTATTGCGCCAGCTTTTGTTTTTGGAGAACAGAATAATTATCCTGTAGATATCATTGCTAATAATACATGTACCATATTTGTAGTGCCGAAAGAAACTTTAATATTCTTATTACAAGAAGATAGCGACTTGCTTCGAAATTTTCTCGATGTATTATCAAACCGTGCACAATTTCTTTCAAACAAAATACGCTTCTTGAATTTCAAAACCATTAAAAGTAAAATAGCAAGTTATCTTTTAAAACTGTCATATGAAAAAAATGAGAAAATTACAATACCTATGTCTCAAACCCAACTTGCCGATTTTTTTGGAGTTACTCGTCCTTCCCTTGCACGTGCACTTGGGGAAATGGAAGATGAAGGGATATTGAAGATTACCAGGAGAGAAGTTTTGTTAAAAAATAGAAACAGGTTGTCTGAGCTTGTCCGCTAAATTCAAATAAACTTTTTATTTAAATGAGAAATAAAATGCTGATCATATCAATTTGCATGCTGTATCTTAACCTTTCAATAGCAGTATGTCAAGATTTTGATTACGCAAAAAAGATTATTAAAACATTAAGTTCTCCTAAATTTCATGGACGCGGATATGTGAATGATGGATTGGCATTATCCGCTAATTATATAAATAACGAATTTAAAATCAATAATTTAATTCCTTTGTTTGCTGATTATTCCCAGTATTTTTATATTCCGGTCAATACCTTTCCGGGAAATATGTCGGTATTTTTAGATGATAGTCTTTTAACCCCTGGGAAAGACTTCCTTGTAGAGCCCTTTTCACCTGGTTTAACAGGAAAATACACAGTGGTTGTCATTAATAAAAAAGAGATATTAGATGAAAGGGTTATGTTGAAACGAATTAAAAAGGCAACTGGAAAAATTTTGATACTTGACAATAGGAATATTAACGAGCTTGATGAACCCTCTAGAAATAAAAACACTGAAATCGTTAAAATTTTACAATACAGCCCAAAAGTTTCAATTGCAGGATTAATTGAAATTATTGATAAAAAACTTACCTGGAATATCTCAGCGTTTGAGTCAAATCGCCCTTCCCTTGCACTAAAGGGAAATTGGGATATAAAAAAAATAAAATCAGTAACCCTGGATATAGAGAATCAGTATTATGAATCGTACAAAGTAAAAAACATTGCCGGTTATGTGAAAGGAGAACTTCAGCCAGATTCTTTCATAGTTTTTTCTTCACATTACGACCATTTAGGACAAATGGGCAGGGATACGTATTTCCCCGGGGCAAACGATAATGCCAGCGGTGTTGCCATGATGCTTACTTTGGCCAAATATTTTAGTGAATACCCCCCCAACTACTCATTACTATTTATTTCATTCGCGGGAGAAGAAGCAGGATTAATAGGGTCGAAATATTTTGTTGAACATTCTCCTATCAACCTGGGTAAAATAAAATTCTTAATTAATCTTGATTTGGTTGGAGGCGGCGAAGAAGGAATAACGGTTGTAAACGGTTCGGTTTATAAAAAAGAATTCCAGCAACTAAAAGATATAAATAATAAACAGAATCTTTTGCCCGGAATAAAATCTCGAGACGAAGCATGTAATAGCGATCATTGCTTTTTTTATAAGACAGGGGTACCTTGTTTTTTTATTTATACAATAGGGGGGGGTAAAGCTTATCATGATCTGGATGATACGTATGAAAATTTGTCTCTTGTTGAATTCATGGATTTAACTAAATTACTAATTGAATTCACAAAAAGTTTTTAAAACCGGGAATATTAAAGTAGATTCTCTCTGTTACCTATTCTTCAAATAAAACATGATTTGCTATAACCATTATGTAAGCAAAATTTGAAAATTTATGATTACTAATCATTTGAAATTTACGAAGTGTTGTTGAGGGTAGAATAAATCCATAGCCAAACTCCAGGTTCAGATAATCTGCAATTTTTAACTTACTTACAATATCACATTCGCTTGCCAAATATTTGTTTAAAGAACTAAATTCATTGTAGGTTTTAAAATAATCACCTGAAGTTGAGAATATATGATACATTAATTTCACATTTAGAATTTTATGAGGTTTGATTGAAAATGAAAAATATCCATTAACAAGACCTGAATGATTTGTTGCTTTATCGAGGTTACTGAAATAGTCCATCATTCCATGGAATGAATGTCTTGCACCATATAACATATCAAAAGTATGATCTTTATTACTATCGATATTTTGTTTGTTACCTGAGATATATGTTATTCCGGATACTATTTCCAGGAGGTTTATTTTAAACAAACCCTGCAAGTCTGCCAAATAGGCACTCTCTAAATCTCCAAATCTGTTTTTGCCAAATTGATAATATCCGCTAGCACGAAAGCCTAATTTGTTTTTATTTAGTTCAAAAAAAGTTCCCAATGTCTCATTAAAGTACATCTTTTCAGTGGTATCAGACTGCATGCTGCCAGTCGTAATACCTAAAAATGAAATAGTTGAACCAGAAGATAATTCTTTATTAAACCATAAAAAATCAACTGTTTTATACCTGGAGTTTGGATAAATATTGCCATCAAGGTTATCTGAAGAATTGTTCCATGATAATCCGGCATGAAAATTACAATTTTCTGGATTGTATTCAAACTTTATCATATCGTAGGCTAAACCATTTTGGTTCCAGTTTCTTTTAGCTAACAGACGTTGATCATTATAATTAAGCTCTTGCCTTCCGATTTTAAGAAGTGAATTTTTGCGAATATTAAAGCTGAACCAGGCTTCATGAATATCAATCCCTTCATTCGATATGTTTATTCCACTGGTGTTTATATGATCTTCTC
The DNA here is from genome assembly GCA_964633305.1 of uncultured Bacteroidales bacterium. Lineage (GTDB taxonomy): Bacteria > Bacteroidota > Bacteroidia > Bacteroidales > UBA10428 > CAZWGG01. The sequence continues at coordinate 14,769 of CAZWGG010000011.1, read as the reverse complement.
CTCCCCATATTCTGACATCCTGAGGCACAATTTTAAATCCAATTTTTTCATTTTTATAAGTCAAGATCAAACGGGTTCTCTGGGTAACCAATAATGAGGGGTTATTCTCCTTTTTATGCAGCATTTTATATCCATCCCTATATTCAGTCCTGGGCCTTATTTCGGCTTCAAGTTTTATTTGTCCGAATAATTGGATGGTTGAAATTGAAAAAATTGATATGATGAAAAAGTTCTTAATATGCATGTATAGAAATATTTAATTGTAAGCACCTTTTAAATACAATTTGGTTTTTTCATGTTGAGGATTACAGAAAACCTGTTCAGCTGGGCCTTGTTCGATTACTTCTCCAAGATACATGAAAATTACATGATCGGCAATTCGTTTAGCTTGTCTGAGAATATGTGTTACCATAACTATGGTATACCTCGATTTAAGTTTTTCAAATCTTTCTTCTATTGCTGTGGTTGATACAGGATCAAGTGCAGATGTGGGTTCATCTGCAAGAATAATATCCGGATCGACAGATAAACCCCGGGCAAGGCATAAACGCTGTTGTTGCCCTATTGATAACCGAACAGCAGGTTCTTTTAACCTGTCTTTAACTTCATCCCATAAATTGGCCTGGCGGAGATAATGCTCTAATCGTCCGTTAAGGTATCTTTTCTTTCGTCTACCACTAATTCTTAACCCAAAAGTAATATTATTACAAATACTCATAGGTAAAGGATACGGACGTTGTGATAAAAGCCCCATCTTTCTCCGGATATCATGGATATCATGTTGGGGTTCAAGAATATTTATGTTATCAAGATAAATTTTACCTTGGACCTTCATTTCGGGATAAATATCAACAAGCCTGTTCAGGCATTTTAGCAGTGAGGTTTTCCCACACCCGGAAGGGCCAATAATGGTTGTTACTTTCTTTTCCGGGATAGTGATGTTAATATTTTTTAAAATTTGTTGCTTCCCGGCGAAAAGATTAAGGTTTTTTGTATGAATCTTACTTTGCATATTCATTTTTCAAAATTTAATAATTGATCTTTGGTATTTTTTTACAATTATTCGTGTAATTATACTAATTATAAGAATTATAAAAGTTAGAATTACTGCTGCTGCATATGCTCTTTGTCTTACTTGTGGAATTGGTGACGAAAGCTGAAAGAAGATAGCCAATGGTAATGTTGCTGTTGGTTGTGTGAAGGAGGTGGGTATATGATCTGTAAAACCAGCAGTAAATAATACTGCAGCAGCATCACCAATTGCCCTGCCAAATGATAATAAAATGGCAGTTATAATGCATGGAAAACATTGCCTGGCGTAAATACTAAAAGATATCTCTGAAGTTGTAGCCCCCAATGATAGAGAGGATTCGAAAAGACCAATTGGCACTGATTTCAACGCTTCATCAAGTGCCCTGATCATGATTGGCAGTATAAATATTGTTACCACTATAATCCCTGCTAAAAGTGACGATTTAAATCCAAAATAGATCATTATCATAAAACCGAAAGCCCCGTAAACAATTGATGGAACACCCCATAATAAATCGAGAAAAAAACGTACAGTGTTTACCAATTTCTTTTTATGTATAAGATATATATTTAGATAAAATGCAACTGGTAACCCTATGCATAAAGCAAGTGTTGTTGCCCCAAAAGCCAGATATAGAGAACCTATAATTGCATTTAGTATCCCTCCTTCTTTTCCAAAATAAAATCCACCCCTTGGCGGTTGTGAAATCATTTCCCATGTTAAAAAAGGCATCCCTTTTTTTAAGACACTAAAAAGAATTATTCCCAGTACAACAATTATCAATAATGAGGATAAAAACATTATTGTCCTGAAAAACCATTCTTCGTAATAATTAAATTTTTTTTTCACTGTTATATTTTTTAAAGCATTTTTTCAAATCGGATAATAGTTATCCTGGATATCAAGTTAAATACAAGAACGACAACAAACAAAATGAATGCTGCAAACATTAAGGCAGAATCATATAGAGGGATAGATAACATTTCACCGTAATTATTAGCGATTAATGCAGGTAATGGATATCCTGGTGAAAATGGACCTTTTGGAATTAGTGGGACATTTCCTGTAACCATTAAAACAGCAATTGTCTCACCAAATGCTCTCGAAAGGCCTAATCCTATTGCTGATATAATTCCTGGGAATGCTTTTCTTACTAATACACATTTGACAGTTTGCCAACGGGTTGCCCCTAATGATAAAGATGCTTCTGTTAATTCTGCCGGTATAGATTGAAATACTTCAAGCAGAATATTCAGGATAAAAGGTGTGATCATTACAGATAAAACAATAGAACCAGCCAGGACGCTGTAACCGGTAGATGATGAGTTAAATAATGAAGTGGCAATATTCTTAACAAATGGAACAACAACGATAACTCCCCATGCACCATAAACAACCGATGGTATTCCTGCTAAAATATCAATTACAGGTCTCATTATTTTAAGGATAAATTTTGGAGCATAAAGGGTTAGGTTTATTACAGAAAACAAACAAACCGGGACAGAAATAACCAGTGATAATATAGTAATCCATAACGAACTGATAATAAAAGGTAAAAACCCAAATTTTCCTATCATAGGTTTCCAATTATTACTAAATAATAATTCTACTATTGAATTATTTTTAAGTAAGAGTTTCGATTTTAGGTAAAACCCAACTAAAAGTAAAATTGGAAGGAGAAATAAAAAAACAGACCACATTCTCATCCAAAAGCTGAGGATTCTGTCTTTATTTTTTCTGTTTAGTGTTTTAGGCACTTTTCAAACAGATTAAGTTAAAATGGTAGTTTTAATTAATTGTTAATGAGTCAATAACAGAAACAGGTAGTTTTTTAAGTTCTTCCCCTATTATACTATCCGGTAAGTGAACACATCCTGCTTCTCCAACAAATGCTTGTCCTTTTATCAATATCCATTTTAAAAATTCAATAGTAACAGGATTTTCCGGAATTCCGTTTGAAACGAAATATAATGGTCTTGCAGGCGGGGAAGGATAAAGATTATTTTTTATGGCTTTCATAATTAGTTCAAGATTTTCATAAAAGTCTTCGTCCTCGTCAATCTTTCCATTTGAATTTAAATCAATTGGAACAACTTCTAATCCTTCGTATTTTTTTTTGGTTTTTAGATCATATACATAAATTACATTGTTATAGCCCAGGCTATATTTATCATTGCGAATTGCATCTGCCATTCCAGGATCACCAAAAATCCCTGTTCCAAGCAAATCTTCTTGTTCATGGCCTAAATATTTGGCCCACATGGCAGCAGCACCACATGCATCTGCCCGGGTAAAAACATTAATGTTGTTTTTACTTTTTGTAGGTATTAATTCATTCCAGGTTTTTATTGTTCCTTCAATGAATATCTTTTTAAAATGTTCAGGCTTTATACCTTTTATTTTTAATTCATTTATAAAAGGGCAATTAGCATTTACAGTTGGAATTACCGCATCTTTTACAACAGCAATCCACCAAGCTCCTTTTTTTATTTCTTCGTTTGAAATCTCACGGGAAAACATTCCTAAATCAACCATTCCACTTAATGCATCGGTCATTCCTTTTCCTGCACCACCGGCAGAAATGTCAATTGTTACATTCGGATTTTCTTTTTTGAATTCTTCTGCCCATCTAACCGTAAGAGGATAAAGCGCAAATGCCCCGGAAATTGTTATTTTTCCGGATAAACCTGTATCGATCTTTTTTGAATTATTTTTACAGCTATTGCAAAATACTACTGTTGCAGTTGTAATAAACAGGATAATTTTTATTGAATTCATTTTTTTTATTTTTAAAAGCCTGTTCAAAAATAAAACTATATAACATTGATTAACAGACAGTATTATCCTGATTTGGTACTATAAAAAAGTACTGATCTGCTTTTCTGTTATACAGGAATAAAATGAAAAAAACCAGTAAAGAATTACTGATTTTCACAATGTATGAAGTAAAAAATAATTGTAAGATTACAAATCAACTAGTTTATTTTTAACGGAAAAGGAGATAAGTGCAGCCGTACTTTTACAGTTTGTTTTAGCCAACAGGTTTGATTTATGTCCTATAACAGTCCTTTCGCTTATGAAAAGTTTTTTTGCAATATCTTTATTGTTAAATCCTTCACAAAGCAAACTTAGTATTTCTTTTTCACGCTTTGTAAATGTAATTATTTCTCTTGCAGGATTTGTTTCCATAGTAATTTTTCGCGTAAAAAAATTAAAAAGTTCATCTGAATAATAAGTGTTCCCGGCTGCTATTGTATTAAGTGCTTTATCAAGGATATTTTTTGTAACATTTTTCAATAAAAATCCTTTTGCCCCGGCGTCAATCATATCTTGGATATACTTATCGTTATTAAACATGGTAAGGGCCACAACTTTTAAATCCGGATTTTTTGATAATGCAAGTTTTGTAGTCTCAATCCCGTTCATAACAGGCATTTCGATATCCATAAGTATAATATCTGTTTCTGAGTTTTCTAAAATAGTCAATACATCATTCCCATTTGATGCTTCTCCAATGATCTCTATATTCTTAAGTTTTGCTAGAACAGCCTTAAGGCCTTTTCTAAATATTTCATGATCATCAGCAATAATTAATTTAATCTTATTCTTCATATACTGAACAAAAAATCTAAAATTATGAATTTATAACCTGTTAGGCAAATTAATAATAAAATGAAAAATCTATTTATGTTATATCAACAGTAAAATGATGGTTTATATTATTTGAAAAAATGTATAGACAAAGATAAATGTATCTCCATATCAAGAGTGACTTGTCACAAGTTATTTTAATTTCATTGGAATTTCAATAGATGCATTAAATCCTTTACCTTCCTCACTATTGATATTTATTTTACCGTCGAGTGAATTTACCCGGGTTATAATATTATTTAATCCTTCTCCTTTTATTTTTAGATGTCTATTATAATTAAATCCAATGCCATTATCCATATAATTAAGCAGTAATTTTTGTTTTCTTAATGCAATAGATAATATAACTAGTCCTGCTTCAGAGTGTTTTAATGTATTGTTAATTAATTCATTAATTATCCGGTAAAGATTAATTTCCATATGTTTTCCGAGTTCGATTTTTTTAGATGGCTTTTTGAATTCAATGGTTAATTTTTGGGTACGTGATATATTATTGCAAAAATCTTCGATGGCTGTAACTAGTCCATATTTGTGAATAACCCTGGGGGTAAGGTTATTTGAGATTGTTCTGATATCGTTTACCGCATCATCAATTAGCTGATTTATATAGTTAATTGATTCATTTTTTTCTTTCGAAGAAATGTCATCCGAAGTAAGTTCATTCACATAAAGTTTAATTGTTGATAATAAAGGGCCTAGGCCATCATGCATATCTTCAGCAAATCTTTTTCGTTCTCTTTCTTCTGTGCGTATAATGGCCGATAATACTTTCCTTTCTGATCTTTTTCGCTCAATTTCAGCCAGCCTTAATGAATAAAAAATATCACGTATCAGCCATACTCCAATTGCAATAATGACAGATGTAGCAATACTTACCCATCCGCTAATCAATGACAACTCTTCATAATATTTTGTATTTAAAAAAGCAGATAATTCAATAAAGCGCCTGAATGCCATTAATATAAAACCTATTGAGATGAGTATCCATGATAATTTTATTCTTGTAAAAGAAATAAACCGAAGTGCAAGAAATGCCACAAAAATCTGGAGTAATATGGAGATGATGTATAAAAATTGTTGAGTAATCATACTATTTATAATTAAGATGAATTCCATGTTATCATATCAATCGAAATTTAAGATATTACTTTAAGTATTCATACAATTTTCATTACTAAATAATATCTTTATTTTTGTCAAATTTCTAAATGGCTAATTCTATGAGTTTTTCTGTAAAAAAAATGGGCCAGATATCCTGTATTCTAATAATATTTCTGGTTTTTTTGTTTGTTGTTAGCATTGTTATCTTTCCACAACATCAATATGTTTCTTTTAATACTTATTTAAACAATTTTCATATTGTTAGTTTATTACCAGTTATACCAAGTCTTTTTCTGGTGTTTGCCAATGTTCCACTTTTTGCAACCCTTTTTTATTATGCTGAACATCAAAAGAAAATTTTTGGGCTTATAGGTGTTTTATTTGGTATAGGTTATTTGGTATGTTCAGGGATCAATTATTTTGTACAATTGAGTATGATAATAAAAACTGTTTCCGGAAATAATCCGGAAATTGCAGTACCTTTTCTTATGTCAAACCCAAATTCTTTTGCGTACTCTATTGATAATTTGGGGTACTTATTTCTTTCTATATCTTTTTTATTTTTTTCCGGAATTTTTACACCACGTGGGCTTCAGTCTTGGATAAAATCCGTATTCATAATTTTTGGCATGGCTGGAATCCTGGGTACTTTAGGCTATATATTGAATGTGAGTCTTTTAGAATCAATGGTGTTACTTTCTGCCCTTCCTTATCTGGTATGTATAGTATTATTATTTTTTGAGTTTAGGCGATATCCCATTTTTGATTAGCATTATTAATAAATATTTAAGAGATGGATGGTATTAATGTTCCAATTGTAGAATTATAATGTTTATCTTTATAACGATAAAAAGTTTTTTCAAACTAACTTTGTTTAAAATGCTGCTTACAACAACAAATACAATAGAAGGGAAAAATATTACAGAATATTTAGGTTTAGTGACAGGTGAAGCAATAATTGGAGCTAATCTTTTTAAAGATATTTTTGCGGGTATTCGTGATATAGTTGGAGGACGGTCAGGCTCATATGAACGGGTGTTAAGAGAAGCAAAAGATAATGCAGTAGCTGAGATGGAAGAAAATGCACGTCGTATGGGTAGTAATGCCGTAATTGGAATTGATCTTGATTATGAGACAGTAGGACACAACGGAAGTATGCTAATGGTTACAGCTAGTGGCACGGCAATAATTTACGAATAATTTGTGTTACTTGGCAAAAATAAAAAAGCCTGAAACTCGCTATAGTTTGGGGTCATATAAATTCAGGCTTACGAAGTCGGTCCGCGGATTATATATTAGGATACTTTTTGTTGTTACTGCCAAATTGTCCATATATTAAAATTAATGTTAACTTATTCAAAGAATTCATTGAATTATATAATTTTTTTTTTAGAACTTTATAATCAAAACAATTAAAAAGTATAGGCGGTTAAAATCTCATGAAGTCTCAAATATTAATTGTTGATGATATTCCCAGCAACTTAAACTTTGTAAGTGATATTCTTTACAGTGAAGACTTTAGAATAATTGTTGCAACAAATGGAAAGGATGCTGTGAATATAGCTATTGAAAAATTACCGGACTTAATTTTACTTGATATTTCTATGCCCGATATGGATGGATTTGATGTATGTAAAATTCTTAAAGCAGATCCAAAAACCCGGGATATCCCTATTATTTTTTTGACTGCAAAAGTTGAACATGACGATATTATAAAAGGATTTGATGCAGGAGCTGTAGATTATGTTTCTAAACCTTTTCATACTACCGAGTTAGTATCAAGGGTTAAAACTCATCTCGATCTTAAGAATAAAACACAACAACTCAAACAACTTAATCAGGTATTAGAAGAGAAAGTTAAGGAAAGAACTTTTCAACTTGAAGAATCAAATCAAAATCTGGTTAAGGCAAATCAAAAACTCTCAAGAGCATATAAGGATATTTCAAAACTTGATAAGGCAAAAAATGAATTTATTCGACATATAAATCATGAGTTAAGAACTCCATTGCAAGGCATACACGGGTTAGTTAGAATTTTGAAAGATACTGTAATTTCTAATGAAGAGAAAGAATATATTCATTCAATTAGTATTTTGGTTAAGCGTCTGATTAAACTTGCTGAGCTTTCGTTATTGTTTACTGAACTGAAGACCGATAATTACCATCTGGAGCTTGAACGTATAAATATATCTAAATGCATTGAACATACATTGAATAACTTTGAACAACCTGATAAATCTATCCGGTTTAATACAGATAATATCAACACAAATTTATTTGTAAATGCAGATCAGAAGTTACTTTGTGCATGTTTTAACATTATCATTGATAATGCTATAAAATATTCACCAGAAAATAGTATGATTGAATTGAATACTTACACAACCGATGATAACTTAGTAATTGAATTTTCAGATAAGGGCCCTGGATTTTCCAAAAAGGCACAAACACAAATGTTTGAACTTTTCAGTGCCGACAATATTAGTCAAAATTCATATGGATTTGGTATGGGCCTGGCAACAGCAAAAATTATTCTTGATTTACTTTCAGCACAAATGGAAATTGAAAATATAGCCAGAGGCGGGGCAAAAATAAAATTGATCTTTCCAAAAATTTAACTAGGAGAGGATTTAATGATATAAATTAAAATCTTAGAAGTTCTGTATACAATTTTTGAACCGGAAGTCCCATAACGTTAAAATAAGAACCATCAATGCGTTCAATTCCAATATATCCTATCCATTCTTGTATTCCGTATGCACCCGCTTTATCAAAAGGCTTACAATGATCTAGGTAATAGATAATTTCATTATCAGTTAATTCACGGAAATAAACATCAGTTTTTGAACAAAAAGTAGTTTCTTTTTCCAATGATTTAATACAAACTCCTGTGTGTACTTCATGTTTATTACCTGAAAGCTTTTGGAGAATATTTTTTGCATCTTCCTTATCAGTAGGTTTTCCAACTACCTGGTTGTTAAGCCATACAATGGTGTCCGCCGTAATTAGAATTGTATTCTCTTTAAGGTTTTCATATAAACATTCACTTTTCTTCTTGGCCAGGTAAATAGGTATATTTTCCTTTGTAATATGGGCCGGGTATGATTCATCCTGACTATTATTGACCATAATTTCGAATTTAATTCCCAGTTCTTTTAAAAGATGATGACGGCGTGGGGACTGTGATCCAAGAATTATCTTGTATTTTTCAAGCTTATTAATTAAGTTCAACAGTTTGTAGTTTTATAAAGTGAATATCAAATATCTGACTACTAAAGCAAATAGAATTCCAGCAATCATCATTAATTTTAGAATAGTACTTACCAAATGATATTGTTTTTTTGAGTTGGCTTTTACAACAAGATAAGTTACATATATAGTGGGTATCCCCAAAAAAAGAATTAAATATATTGATGCAATATTATAGCGGAAATAAACTAAGCACACATAAAATATCACGGCAAGGGTAATACAGTTTAGTGCTATCAAAATAATTTTAGTCCATTTTATTCCCAGAACAATTGGTACGGTTTGCATTCCATATGCCTGATCTCCTTCAAAATCTTCAGTATCTTTTACAATTTCTCTTATCAGCGTAAGTATAAACGCAAAACCTGAAAAGCCTAATACCCAAATTGCTAAGTGGTTAGAGTTAAGTCCCATTGCATCAACGATATTTCCGTATTTTTTACTAAGTATAGGAATTTCGAAAAGAAGAACCATGAGCGGTATTAGTGCAGTCAAACATGCAACAATAATATTTCCGACCAACAGTTGACGTTTATAGGTAGTGGAATAAAACCAGAGAATCCCGCTTACTCCTATAAAAATCAACCCAAGGTAAAGAGAATTGATTTTATAAGCAAGATAAAAGCCTGTAATAGTACCAATACCATTAAATATTATATGAAAAGCTATAGCCGAGCGTCGTTTAATTACCCGGTCTACAATAACAGTTTCCGGACGATTTACTAAATCGGTTTTTCTGTCAAAATAATCATTAATCACATATCCCCCTGCAGTAATTAGAATTGTTGATAATACCAACAAAAAGAAATTGAGAGAACTAAGTTGTAAAGCAAATCCGTTTACTTCCAACATGGGCGATATAATACAAATTCGCACGAGATATTGTGTTACCAATACCATTAGCAGATTTGGCCATCTTATTAGTTTGAAAAAAGCGAGAATATGTTTTGTTTTAATTACCATAAGTAAGCATTATCATTCAACCATTTTCCTTGTGATTTTAATACTTGTTCAATTATATCTCTTACACAACCTTCCCCTCCTTTCTTACCTGATATATATAATGAGATTTGTTTTATTTCTTCAGCAGCATCCAAAGGACACGTGGGAACCCCTACTTTTTTCATTATTTTATAATCAGGAATATCATCTCCCATATAAAGAACATTTTTTTGATCAAGATTATGTTTTGAAAGAAAATCTTCATAATCGAGATATTTATTTGCCGAACATAAGTAAATGTCTCTAACTCCCAAGTTAGTAAAGCGTTTCATGATGGCTTTTGATTTACCACCCGTGATAATTGCAACAGGATAGCCTTGTTTTATGCAGTATTGAACAGCATATCCATCTTTAATATTTGCAGTTCGAATAAATTCACCCTCAGAAAGCAGGAAAACATTCCCATCTGTGAATACCCCATCCACATCAAATGCAAATGCTTTTACGAATTTAAATTTGTCCGTTAAGTTTTCTATATTCATTTTATAAATTAATGTTTAACTTAATTATATTCATGTGAATAGTTATATATGCTTTCAGATAGAATTTCATAAATACTTTCTAATTCAGGGTGGCCTTTAAGCATGGCTAAATGCTTGTCCATGGTATTTTTATTATTTCGGACTGCCGGTCCTGTCTGTGCTTTTTTCGGATCAAGTTCCGTTGCTTTATGGGCTGTTTCAGTTATTAAAGGCTTGAGCAATTTAAAATCGAGTCCTCTTTTTTTAAGCATATGAGCAGCTAAAGAATACATGTGATTGCTGAAATTACTGGCAAATACTCCTGCTAAATGGAGTACAGCCCTATCTTCTGAGTTCAATTCAATAACATGGTTTGATAATACCTTTGCAAAGTTTATTAATATAACCGCATTACTAGGATTATTAGCCTCAACACAAATGGGGATTTGCGAAAAATCGATTTCCCTAGTTTTTGTAAATGTTTGATATGGATAAAAAACCCCATAATTCATAAAATAATCATCAAATATTGATATTGGAAGACTTCCTGCCATATGTACAACTAATTGATTAGTTAATTTTAATTTAGCAATAATTTTTTTAACGGCATCGTCTGTTACTGCAATAAAATAAACGTCAGCACTAATATCAATAGTTTCTAAATCAACTGAGTATTTTGTATTAATAACACTAGCAAGGGTTTTGGCCGATTCTGGTGTACGGCTTATAATTTGTTTTATAGAAATATTTTTATGTTTTAAGGCGCAGGCCAAATGCCATGCAACATTTCCGGCCCCAATTACCACAGCTGACTTAATTCTATCGGGCATAACAATATCAAGGTTAGATGTGAGAAATTCTAAAGGTCAAACATTTTATAATTAATCTTTAATAGTTTGGCCGGTTCATTATCATTAGCGCCAATTTGATGGACAAGGGTAAACAACCCCGGATATTTTAACTCAATATAAAACAAATAGCGCTGAACCGTATTTATTGTCCGTGCCGTTTTCATTTTCGGATTTATCCTAAGGCTTCCCACAATAACATATTCAACACTATTCTTTTTTAATTTACTTACTAACGAATCAGGTTCAACACCATAAACTGGTTCTTTATTTATGTGGAGTTTATTCATAAAGGTATCAGTGTTAAGGTAATAAGAAATACCAAACTGGGTAAGGGTATTAATAAAGTAATTACTATATTCCTCTTTCAGTTCAAATAAACCAAATACATCTGATGATTGTCCCATAAAAGCTACGGCAGTGTGTCTTATACCTGCCTGCGTTGCAAAAGGGACTTTTTTGGTGTTAAATTCATTAAGGTTAAAGATACATATATCCGAATGTCTGTTTTTTATTTTATTCATAAGCGAGTCGCCGTTTTCAACCGGCATTTTGTAAATGGGATAAAATTCACGTCCTTTTGAATAGATAAATGACATAGATGGTTTTCTTGATGCAACTGAAACACTATCCGGAATATTTTTACCTACCCATTCACTCATTTTCAGAAAATTTGTCCAGTCAGGGGTAAGACCATAATACAAATTCCCCTGAAGGTTTTTTGTTAATACTGCCTGGTTAGCTCGTGCCTTTTTTATAGTTTGTCCGAAAGTTTTAAAAAAAACAAACAACAAAAGCAAAAAAAGCAATGACTGAAGTATTCGCAGGTTTTTATTTTTTGATAATTGATAAATTCCCCATGAGCAAAGAATAAGAATAAGAGGAACATAAACAAGTATCATTCTTAGTTGTCCCCAGGATTGTTGTAATGTTACAAAAGTAATAGCAATTGAAAATAGTAAGTAAAGACTTATTAGGGTATATATCTTGCTTTTACGAATGGCATAGAGCAATGCAATTATAAAAATAGCATATAACAGAAAGGTAAGAAAACCGTTGGTTGTTGTTGACGATGGGTCTTTTAATCCGATTATTGAAAAGAAATACCTGGATAAATATATTTTTGAATTTTCAATAACCCTTGTTATCATGCCGGCGAAATCTTCTGTCCCTGCCGCTTTGTTATATGGGTTTTTGTATAAAATAACTTCTAATCTTCCTCCGCCTGCTCCACCGGGATATATTCCCCAAACAATGCCTTTATATAAATTATAGGGTATGGCGAATACAAGGTAGGAAAGAATGGAAAATAAAGCAGGTTTATAATTTTTATTAATTAGCAGATATAAAATAATCGCGAAAAGTAAACCATAACCCACATTCCTGGTAGTTCCAAACAATAATATTACAAAACCAAAAGAAAGCCATTGGCCCCAGGTGTCTTTTAAAAGGTAAGGCTTGGTATTTATCCCGTCATTAATTTTTAAAAAAATGTAAAATGTCAGTGATTGCAAAAACAGGAATAATGCTTCACTATAAGTTTGACTGGCAAAATATAAAAGTTGGGAATTAACAGCGGTGATTAGCATAATTAATGCAAGAAAAGTGGCGGAAATTCTATTTCGCAATGCCAGGTAAAAAAATACAAGATGACCTACTATAAATAAAAATGAAATAGCTTTTAGCAAAATCACATTTAGTCTGAATATAAGGTACGGCAAACTCAAAAATATAGGATAAAATGATCCGTGCCAGCTAGGGAAAGCAATACCCTGGATAAATTGTTTGGCATATAAGATGTAACTGGAATCATCACCACCCTCACTTATTTTTACATCAAAAAGATATGCACCTAAAATAATTGTTAGCAATAAACTTATAATAAATATTCTAGATAAATTTTTGTCAAAAAAGACATCAAGAGAACCTATAAAATCTTTTTTAGAGGCTTGGGGAGTTGGGTTTGATTGTTTTTTTGACTGACTTTGCCTTTCATTTTTCCCCTTTTTATATTGAGATTGCTGTTTTTTCATAATTGAAGCGTATTAGTGCGTTAAAATAAATCTACAAATTTGTATTGATTTTTCAATAAACTAGCATAAAAGATTATATTTGAAAATATTGGTTAAAATTAAAAAATGATGCTCAAGAAAGAAACATTAATTCATTATTATAATAGTATAGCTCCAAAACGCGATAAAATTAAAAAAAGAAACAAGTTATATTACAAAACACTTAGAAAATATTTTGTTTTTGCCATTCCTCCCGGCCATAAGGTACTTGATGTAGGTTGTGGTACAGGCGATTTGTTAAACAGCGTTAAACCAGGCAAAGGAGTAGGAATTGATTTTTCACAGAGCATGATAGAAATTGCCAGGTCAAAATATCCAATATACGAATTTCTATGTATGGATGCTGAAGAATTGGAGCTTACAGATAAGTTTGATTATATTATTTTATCCGATATATTAAGTTCGTTGCTGGATATCCAACAATTGTTTAATAAACTTTCAAAAGTTGTACACAAAAAAACAAGAATTATCATATCAAATTACAATTTTTTATGGGAGCCCATGTTGCGTTTTGCAGAATTTATTAGGCTAAAGCAGAAACAACCTGTTAAAAACTGGTTGTCTAACAGGGACATAGCAAGCATTCTTCATCTTGAAGGGTTTGAGGTAGTTAAGACCGAACGAAAATTATTATTTCCTAAATATATACCCATTATTCATTTTTTTTTCAATAAATTTTTAGCCAATCTGCCACTTATTAACCATCTCGATCTTGTAGATTTTATTATCGCCCGTCCAACTATTGAAGTTAAAGAGAACTATTCAGTATCAATACTTATTCCTGCCAGAAACGAGCACGGAAATATTGAGAATGCTATTTTGCGCACGCCTGAATTCGGGAAATCGCAACAATTTATTTTTGTTGAAGGAAATTCATCTGACAATACTTATGAAGAGATGCAAAGGGTAAAAGCGAAATATACAACGAAAGATATCCTGGTAATGAAACAATCGGGGAAAGGAAAAGGAAATGCCGTTAGGGAAGGTTTTGAATGTGCTACCGGTGATATTCTTATGATACTTGATGCCGATTTAACCACCCCTCCGGAAGATATGCCTAAGTTTTATGAAGCACTGGCAAAAAACAGGGGAGATTTTATTAATGGTTGCCGGCTTGTATACCCAATGGAAGAACAGGCTATGAGATTTCTTAACCTGATAGGAAACAAATTCTTTGGATTATTTTTTTCTTTTTTACTTGGACAAAAATTGAAAGACACACTCTGTGGTACAAAAGTGTTATTCAGAGATGATTATTTGAAAATTAAGCAAAACAGGGCTTATTTTGGTGATTTCGATCCGTTTGGTGATTTTGATTTATTATTTGGAGCCTCTAAACTTAACCTTAAAAT
>CAZWGG010000010.1:0-22267 GCA_964633305.1 uncultured Bacteroidales bacterium | reverse complement strand
ATCCGGATGTGAAACAACGCATACATAATGAATCCGAAGTAAGGTGGGATGAATAAAAGTTAAACTTTAAAAAGATATGATAGTTAAATCATACTTCTCCTCTTGCTGATTAAGTCCTGTTTATTATTGTTTAACAAATTCTTGGAAGTTGCTCTCCGGCGAGCTTATCTATTATCCTTTTACCCCCAACAATTGAATTCATAACAGACCGCCCATGGTTCTCCTTTGTAATTTCCCCTATAATTGCAGACGCTCTGCCATCGTTATGTTTTTTCATCAATTGCAGGGCCTTATCTGCGTCGCTTCTATCCACCACCATTAAGACCTTTCCTTCATTTGCCAGGTAAAGAGGATCAAACCCAAAAATTTCACATGCACCCTTCACGACATCGCGTACAGGTATCTCCGATTCATTAACTGCCAGTCCGAAAAGCCTCCTTTCGCTCATCTCGGCAAGGACAGTTGCCAGACCACCACGGGTTAGATCACGCATAAATTTAACAGTAACTCCTGCATTTAAAACATCTTGTATCAATGAATTTAACGAAGTGCAATCGGAATTTACCTGTTCTTCAAATTGTATATTTTCCCTTGCCCCAAGAATAGCAATGCCATGATCACCAATATACCCGTTAACCAGAATTTTATCTCCAGGTTTAGTCTCTTTTCCAAAAGAAATCCCTTTATATTCAGTTCTAAGAATACCTATGCCAGCAGTATTAATAAATAGCTTATCACATTGTCCACGGTTAACTACCTTTGTATCGCCTGTAACAATTTTAACCCCTGCATTTTTTGCTTCATCGGCCATTGATTTTGATATTTTTGTTAAATCACTTAAATCAAATCCTTCTTCAATAATAAATGAAACACTAATAAAAAGAGGTTTAGCGCCTGAAACCGACAGATCGTTCACTGTTCCGCAGATTGCAAGTTTACCAATATTCCCGCCCGGGAAAAAAATCGGGTCAACAACATACGAGTCTGTAGTAAATGCTAATTGACATTCTTCAATTTCCAGAATAGCAGAATCGGAAAGAGTTTCAAGTGCTGGATTACCGAAGTATTCAAGAAAATATTTCCTGATTAATTCACTGGTCATTTTCCCTCCACTACCATGACTTAACAATATTTTCCCGGAATTCATATATTTTTCTAGTTTATTAGTTAGAGGTTTAAAAATTTAAAATCAACTGACTGAATATTATGGAGTTATAATAGTTCTAAGTTCTATAGTGCTTTGTGTCTTCATTTTTAAAAAGTTTACTGACTGCTAAATACTGTTTACTGTTCACTATTTTGCCCTCTATACCTGTAAAATGCCTGGCATGCGCCTTCGTTTGATACCATACAAGCCCCAACCGGATTTTCCGGAGAACACACCTTTCGAAACAATTTACAATCACCCGGTAATTTCATGCCTTTTAAAACTTCACCACAAATACAACCCTTTGGCTCAATTGTTGGTTCAACATCAACATAAATTTGCTTTTCGGCATCAAATTGTTTATAGTCAGAACATATTCCCAAACCACTATTCTTTAGTACACCTAACCCCCTCCACCAATCATTCCTTGGTTCAAATACTTCGTTTACTAATTGTTGTGCCTTTTTATTTCCATCAGGAGTTACTACCCTTTTATATTGAATTTCCACCCCTTGCTTTCCCAATTCAATTTGTTTTACAAGAAGATAAATAGATTGCAAAATATCAACAGGTTCAAAACCTGAAACTACAATAGCAAGTTTATATTTATCGACCAATTCATTATACATGTTAGCTCCGGCAATGGTCGTAACATGGCCTGGTCCGATATATCCATCAATCTTTACTCCTTCATCAATTAATGCTGACATAGCCGGAGGCATTAGCTTATGGGCGCTAAACAAATAAAAATTATCAAGCTTCTTCCCTGAAGCTTCTTTAATGGCAATTGCACTTGACGGTGTTGTAGTTTCAAAACCAATTCCCAGAAAAATAACTGATTTTTTAGTATTACTCTCCGCTATTTTAAGGGCATCAAGTGTTGAATATACAATTCTAACATCAGCTCCATTGGCCTTTTCATGGGCCAGGGAAGAGGTAGACCCCGGCACTCTTATTAAATCACCATAGGTAGTAATAATAACATCATTAAGTTTTGAATAGGCTATAGCCTGGTCAATATATTTTTTGTCAGTTACACAAACAGGGCACCCGGGGCCAGATAATAACCGAATGGTTGATGGTAATAAGGAGGGAATCCCAAATCGTTGTATAGCCATTGTGTGCCCTCCGCAAACTTCCATTATAGCTATTTCTTTCTTTGAAATTTTTTTTATCTTTTCCGATAACTCGTAAACAAGTGATTTATCCCTAAATTCATCTACATATTTCATATATGCTATTTTTCTGCTTCGTTAAAATCCTCAATTTCCCTGATTAATTTCAGGGTTTCCATAGCTTCTTCTTCACTTATTTTTTGTAATGCAAATCCTGTATGAATAAGAATATAATCGCCCTTCCTCGCATCTTCAACCAAGTGCAAACCAACGTTTACAATTGTGCCACCAACAGAAGCCCTGGCCATATTTCCATTTATCGCAATAATCTTTCCTGGTATACTCAAACACATATTATTTCCTCCTTTTTGCAGCTATTACAAGTTGACCCAAAGCAATTCCTCCATCATTGCAAGGCACCTTACTTTGCGTATATACCTCAAACTTGTGTTTAATTAATAATGGCTCTATTCTTTCCAAAATAAACTTGTTTTGAAATGTTCCGCCGGAGAGAACCGTCTTCTTTAACCCGGTTTCCTTTCTTATTTTTAAAGCAATGTCAAAAATAGTGTAAATAATTGTATTGTGAAATTTAGTAGCAATTATTTCAATGGGCTGTTTTGCCTGAATATCACTAATAATTTGATGATACATCTCCACAAAAGAAATAGTTTTATTTAAAGAGATGTCATATCTATCTTCACATTCAGCAACTGCATATGATTCCAGCTTCATTGGAGCCTCTGCATGGAATGTAGTGTATAAACAAATATTTAATAAAGCGGCAACAGCATCAAATAATCTTCCTGCCCCTGATGAAAGAGGACAATTTATTTTTTTTTCAAGAGCTTGTAATACTAAGGAAAGTTTATTCATTTCCAAATTATGAATAAAAGGAATATCAATATCCAATAATTCTTTTCCGTAAGTTGTGTAAAGACAAGAAACTGCAGTTCTCCAGGGTTCCTCAGTAACTTTGTCTCCTCCTGGCAGGGCTATATAATTAAAATGTGTATATCTTTTAAAATCTTTCAAATCTGCAACGAAAAATTCACTACCCCATATGTTTCCATCAGTTCCATATCCGGTTCCGTCGAAGCAAATTCCAATAACAGGTTCATCCACTTTGTATTCTGCCATACATGAAGCAATATGGGCATGATGATGTTGTATGGAGATTTTTTCTAAATCCAAATCAGTGGCATATTTCGAAGAAAAATAGTCAGGATGCATATCATAAGCAACAATCGTAGGCTTAAACCGGAATAATTTTTTATACTTTTCAATAGTTTCGGTATAAAATTCATAAGTTTCCAGGTTTTTCAAATCGCCTATATGCTGACTAAGCAAAGCCTGGTTCCCTTTTCCAATACAAAAACAATTCACCAGTTCGGCCCCTGCAGCAAGAATACCATCAACGGAAAATTTAATTTTTACAGGAACGGGAGCATAACCTCTTGATCTTCTAAATACACGCTCCTTATTAGAAATAATTTTTACAACAGAATCATCAGTGCGATTATGGATATCGCGATTGTAACTTAAAAAGGCATCTGAAATTTCTCCCAATTTAAGGTTTGCTATTTCATTATTAATTATTATTGGTTCATCAGAGATATTTCCGCTGGTAAGAACAACTGCGGGCGTATTTAGTTTATCGAACAATAAATAATGAATAGGCATATAGGGTAAAAAAGCCCCAATGGTATTTAGTCCAATTGTTACGGAAGGGGCCAGTTCTTTCTTAAGCCTTAACAAAACTATGGGTCTTTTCCAGGAAAGAAGCGATTTTTTCTCCGCCAATGAAACTTCAGCATATCTTTTCACTGCTTCCATATTACGAAAAATGACAGCAAACGGTTTACCTTCTCTTTGTTTAGAATGCCTGAGCTTTCTTACTGCTCTCTCATCTAACGCGTTACACATCAAATGAAATCCACCGGTACCTTTAACTGCAATAATCTTACCCTCATCTATTAAAACGGATAATGAGCCGATTATTTTTTCTATATCATAAAAAATTCCTTTACCGGAAATTAACTGGTATGCCGGTCCACAAGTATTGCAAGCTACTGGCTGTGCATGAAATCTTCTGTCCAGGATATCCTCATATTCTGACTTGCATGTATCACACATTTCGAAATGTTGCATCGTTGTATTTTTGCGATCATACGGCAGATCTTCAATTATTGTAAACCTGGGGCCACAATTAATACAATTTATTAGCGGATAATTAATACGATGCGGTTGAACCTGCATATCGTTCAAACAATGTTCACATACGGCGATATCAGGACTTATTTCGGTTATTGCATGACTAATATCTTTGCTTTTTCTAATTTCAAAATCATCCAGAATCTTGGGTTTTATCTTTCTGGAAACAATACTACAGATATCTGAGGCTTCAGGCGCATTCTTTTTTAGTTGGCTTAAAAAGTATTCGATAGCTGTTTTTTCTCCTTCAACATATATTTCTACTCCATCGGTTAAGTTAAGTACATACCCGTTTAACCTGCTCTTTTTTGCTAGCTTGTAAATAAAGGGTCTGAAACCTATACCTTGAACCAGTCCCTCAACTTTGATTTTCAATGCTATAATATTACTATTTTTCTTATTCAAAACTTTAACCTTGATTCTTGAATAAATATACCTTATTTTTATTGTTGCCTAAATTAATACATTTTTGCATGAAACTACCTCCACGGACAGTTGAGCGGTTAAGTAAATACAGACGGTTATTAAGTAAATATAATAACAGGGAAGGAGCCCACATATTTTCGCATAACCTTGCAAAATTATTGAACCTTACTCCGGAACAGGTTCGTCGTGATCTTATGTTAATAGGATTAACAGGCAATCATCGAAAAGGTTATAATATCAAAGCATTATTAGGACATATTGGTCAAACAATTGACAGTCAACAACCCCAAAATATTGCCATTGTGGGAATTGGTAACTTGGGAAGGGCCGTAACGGCATTTATAAGAAAAGCTAAAACAAAACTAAACATCGTTTCTGGATTTGATATCGATCCATTAAAAATTAATACAACAGTAGTTGATGTACCTTGTTTTCACATTTCTGATATCCCTAGTAAAATTGACGAACTTGATATTAGTATTGCCATTCTCACAGTTCCACCAGAATCAGCGGTTGAAATAACAAAAATTCTAATAAATTCCGGAATTAAGGGAATTCTGAATTTTACGTCTGTTCACCTGGATGTGCCTGACGATGTATACTTGAAAGATTATGACATTATTACATCGTTGGAAGAAATAGGGTTTTTTATAAAATCTTATTAAGTATAATATATTTATTTTATAAAAAAACCTACCTGGATTACCACCCGGGCAGGTATTCTTCAAAATTTAAAAATTGAGCCTTTATATAATCCATACCAGTTGTAAACAACTAATTGTTTGTGCCAGTAACGGATTATTCATAAACATTTAATATCCTGGGTTTTGATATAGTCTTTTTTCTTCGTCAGTATTATCCATATTGTCGAATTGACTTGCCGGAATAGGACGCAGATAATGGTATGACTCAATTGTACGAGCGTGTGTTACAGCATCAATCCTGTTTGCTTCGCACATAGTGTACGATCCTGCATACTCCTCAAGTTTGCCGGTACGTGTAAGGTCGTACCAACGAAGGTTCTCAGCATAAAGCTCACGCGAACGTTCCATCAAAATATAGTCTATATCGATGGTGGCAGGGGTTGCAGCAACCATATCATCGCCATGGTCGGGCATGCCAGCCCTCCTTCGAATTACATTTACCAAATCTCTTGCAGTATAACCTGCCTGCGTGGTCGCACCTTTTACAATATCGATATCATTCATTCCTTTAAGCACTGTGCCGTTATATGTAACAAAGCAAAACTATTTAAATTTTATATAAAAAGTGAAATATTGAAGAAAGTAATAAGAATGAGCGTTTGTTATTATCCTGCTGTTATGTCTTTCTACTTGTTGTAATATTTTTTAAATCAAATCATCTATAGAATAGTAATTCATATCAAATGCTTTAGCAACATTCGGATATACACACTTACCTTTATATACATTTACACCTAGTTTTATGGCATTTGACTGCCGGCAGGCTTCTTCAAGGCCAAGTTCAGCAATCATAAGCCCATAAGGTAATGTAGCACTGGTAAGAGCCTTGGTTGAGCTTAATGCCACAGCTCCCGGCATGTTTGCTACACCATAGTGAACAACATCATCAATAACATAAACCGGATCGTCATGGGTGGTTGGACGAATAGTTTCCACACACCCGCCCTGGTCAACAGCTACATCAACAATTACGGCTCCCTTTTTCATAATTTTTAGGTGTTCACGTGTTACCAGTGTTGTGGCTTTGGCTCCCGGAAGCAGAATGGCTCCTATTATAAGGTCAGATTCTTTCAATACTTTTTCGATATTTGCATCGGTACTATATAAAGTTGTTACTCTTGAGCCAAAAATATCATCGAGATATGCCAACCGTTGGGCGTTAATGTCTAAAATAGTAGTTTCGGCCCCCATACCGGTTGCTATTTTGCATGCATTTGTGCCGACAACACCTCCACCGATTATTCCAACTTTGCCCCTTTCAACGCCAGGAACACCTCCAAGCAATACTCCTCTTCCTCCGAAGGTTTTTTCCAAATATTTTGCGCCTTCCTGTACCGAGAGCCTTCCTGCAATTTCGCTCATTGGAGTTAAGCAAGGTAAATGGCCTTTTTCATCTTCAATGGTCTCATAGGCAACACCTTTAATCCCCCTTTCCATTAATGATTCTGTCAATGTCGTATTGGCTGCCAAATGCAAATATGTAAACAGTATCTGTTCTTCATGAAACAGTTTATATTCAAAGGGTAAAGGTTCCTTTACCTTTACAATCATATCTGAAGCATCATAAATATCATTAGGATTTTCAATTATATCGGCACCTGCGGCTTTATAATCATAATCCTCAAATCCGGCAGCTTCACCTGCTCCTTTTTGTATCATTACCAAGTGCCCTCTTGAAACATATGATTTTACATCTGATGGTGTGAGCCCTACCCGATACTCATGTTGTTTTATTTCCTTTACGCATCCTACTTTCATAACTTATAGTTTTGAAATATTTTCTGAGGTAAACTAATAAAAAATATTACAATAAAGTTATGATTTTAATCATTGAATGACAATACATTAGAATTATTTATTTTATATTCAAATGTCGAAAACTATTTAAGGTCGTTTTCAAAATTTAAAAAGGATATATGAAAAACGATGATATATGTCATTAGAATGTAATGATTTATATCATATCAAATGAAATAAAATAAGTAAACTCCTTTTGCTAATTTTCGTATTTAATTTAGAGTTAATTTTAATTTATTAAAACGATGAAAGTAAATTGGATTTATTACAAAAACAAAAGAATTCTCTATGCAGATTATAGAGGAATGGATACAGATAGTATGATTGCGCAACTGAAACACGAAGCGGATATTATTTTGAAAGAACCTGCTAATGTTCTTTATATGGCTAATTTTGAGAATACGGTTATTGCACCTCAATTTATGAAAGTAGCAAATGAGTTAGGAAAATCAACCGAGAAGAGAGTTGATAAATCCTCGATTGTGGGGATAACCGGTTTAAAGGGTGTTTTGTTAAATTCATATAATTTATTTACTGGGAGCAAAATGAGGGCATTTAAAGATGAGATTGCTGCAAAAGATTATTTAGTCAATTGAGATATTAAAAATTTTAGAATACTATTCAACCAAAGAATTTCCTAATTGGTAGTAAATCGATCTCATTTCTCATCATTTGTTTAACCGTTAGGGCTCAATTTTAGTTGTATATTAGTAAGGCCAAACCCTACGTAATAGTTATTGCTTTGTATTATCCTGATTAAAGAATTTAAAACAATTCTTCATGAAAACTATATACAAATCTGTAGGGGATATCCTTTTTAAAAATTCAGTCAAATATGATAAGAAACCTTCTTACATATTTTTGCCTGATGGAGAAAAAAGTGAAAACACGCTTACATATCAAAGTCTTGAGAGTAAGTCTATTAACATTGCCTCTAATATACAGCAAGAAGTAAAAAAAGGCGACCGGGTTCTTATTTTGACCCCTCCTGGGTTAGATTATATAATCGGTTTTTTGGGATGTCTAATAACAGGGGCTATTCCAGTACCGTTATACCCTCCGGATAGCAGATCACTTGACAGGCTCATGAATATTGCACGTAATTGTGATGCAAAAATTGCCTTGACAAATGAATCTGTTATTTCACGTTACAATAACCAACAATCTTCATTATCAAGTAATGACAAAGAGCTACAAAAAAGTTATGTTGAACAAATTGAATTACTAAAAAATATTAAATTAATAGATACTCAGGAAATATCGATAAACACCGGGGCTAAGTACAATCAAGTTTCTGTTAATGAAAACGATACTGCTTTTCTTCAATATACTTCGGGTTCAACAAGTCAATCAAAAGGGGTAATGGTTACTCACAAAAACTTATTATATAATTCTGCACTTATTAAAAAATATTTCGACCATAATGACACAGAGTGTAAGGTAAGCTGGATTCCTCCATTTCATGATATGGGGTTAATTGGAGATATCTTACAAACCATTTTTTCGGGTATGACAATGGTTTTCATGTCTCCAAATTCATTTCTCAAAAAACCTGTCAGATGGCTAAATGCAATCACAAATTATAAAAAGCTGGGCCCCATAACTAGTGGTGCCCCAAATTTTGCATTTGACTGGTGTACCAAACTTATTACTGATAGTCAAATGGAAAAACTTGATTTATCAGGCTGGAAAGTTGCGTATAACGGATCAGAGCCGGTTAAACCCTCTACATTAACAAAATTCACGGAAAAATTCGGAAAGTGCGGATTAAAAAAGGAAACATTAAGCCCGGTTTACGGATTAGCGGAAGGGACATTAATGGTTTCTCCGCCGGAATATGATAAAGTTGCAATTGTAGAGTGTTTCGACAGGAAAAAAATACAAAAAAATAAAGTCCAGGTATGTACTAATAATACTAAAACTAATAGTATTGTTTATCCTAGTTGTGGTCGGGTTATACCAGAACAAAAAACAATAATAGTCAATCCTGAATCGAAATTACCATGTAGCAATGAAGAAATTGGAGAAATATGGGTGAAAGGTAAAAGTATTGGCAAAGGATATTGGAAAAATCCGGTTGAAACTGAAAATACATTTCACGGCTATTTAAGCAATACCAAGGAAGGCCCATATTTAAGAACTGGTGACCTGGGATTTATCTATAACGGAAGATTATATATTACCGGAAGAATTAAAGATTTAATAATCATTCGGGGAGAAAATTATTATCCACAAGATATAGAACAGCTCGTTGAAAATACTCATGAATATATCAGGAATGGATGTGGGGCAGCTATTTCAATAACTATAGACGATAACGAAGAACTCGTTATTATATATGAGTTAAAACGCAAAAATACTCAACTTGCAAATTTAATAGAAATGAAAGACAACATTCAATCTGAATTATTTCAAAAATTCGGATTGAATGCATACGATATTATTTTCATTGAACCTTCTACGTTTCCTAAAACATCAAGTGGAAAATTACAGCGTCAATTAAGCAAAAAAATGTACATTGATAATAAGTTGCTCAGAATTAATGAACTAACACATTCAATAACTTAATAAATCGAATAGTAAATTAATAAACAAAAAAATTTCAGCCATGATTTCCATATTAATTAAACAAAAAATTTCTCAAGTACTTGGTATAAGTACTAGTCAAATTGATCCTGATATGCCCTTTGATAAATTTGGAATTGACTCGATTAAAGCTATGCTCATTGTAGGAGAATTGGAAGATTATCTTGAATTCGAACTACCTGCAACACTTTTATGGGATTACAATACGATTAACAGACTTTCCCAATATTTAACTAAACATTTGGACAATTAATTATCATACAGAGTTACAAAACTATGAAATCATTTAGAGACAATTTCCCAGAAACAAATGATGAAACGAGTTTTTATAATGAGGAACTACTAGGGCTTGAATTCTTTAACAATGAATATTCCCTCTGTCGTCCTAAATTATCAGAACTTCTTGACAGTCTTAAACTTAACATATCATACTGTAAGGCATCAGGTAACTATCTTTATTCTTATGAAGAACATGACAATGATTTGAAATGCAGAAAAGTCTCTGATTTTGTAAGTGGATATGGTTCTGCACTATTAGGCCATAATCATCCTGAAATTAAACAAGCCTTGGTAAATTCCCTTGTTAACGATGTACCAATGATGGCACAATGTGCTATTCGACCGGCAGCAGCTAAGCTGGCTAAAAAACTTAATGAATTACATCCATCAAAACATACATATTATTGCAATTTTACTAACAGTGGGACAGAGTCGGTTGAGGCTGCTATTAAACATGCATATAAAGTTAGATTCGATTTTTTAAGAAATGAGTTAAAAAACAACCTATGCAAATTAAATGATTTTGTAAATAATTATACTGAAGAAATCCAATTACCAGGAGGATTCTCCGATATTATTGAATTGAAGAATTATATAATTGAACACAATACAGCACAACTGGAAAATTTTAAGAATAAGCCTGTAATTGTTGCATTTGAAGGATCATTTCATGGTAAAACGTCCTCATCACTAAAAGTTACATCTAACAAAACTTTAAGGGAAGATTTTGAGGGCCTCTCATCTTTACAAACTTTCTTTATTGATATCGAAAAAACATGGGATCTTGTTAAAATCGTTGATAATAATTTTATTACGCTATTTGAAATTGAAGAAGAAACACCCCACAAAATTAAGATTAAAAAGAATAAGCACACCAAAGCCATTGCTTTTATCTTTGAAATAATATTAGGAGAAGGAGGGATACATGTTGTACATGATAGTACGTTGAGAGAGTTGGCTGCTTTGCACCCGGTTTTAAAGGTACCCTACATAGTTGATGAAGTTCAAACCGGAAGTGGCAGAACAGGATCTTTCTTTGCTTATACTCAAACGCCTCTTGAAATTATTGAACCTGAATACATAACATTAAGCAAAGCTTTAGGTGGCGGTATGGTAAAAATAGGAGTTACATTAATTCATGAAAAAGAATACGATCCGGAATTTGGTTTACTACATACTTCTACATTTGCTGAAGACGAAATATCATGTGAAGTTGCATTAAAGACAATTGAAATCCTAACACGGGATGATGACAAATTAATGAAACAAATTAAAGAAAAAGGACAATATCTTCTGAATAAGCTTTACCATCTAAAGCTTAAATATCCGGACATTGTTAAAGATATACGTGGCCGAGGATTGATGATAGGACTGGAAATCTCGAGTCTTGATAATTTCAGCCCTTTTTTCAGATATGCAGGGAGCCAGGGGTTCATTGCCTTGCTAATTGCCAGTTATTTGCTTTTCTATCATAATATACGAATACTATCACCTTTAACAACCATGTTTAAAGCAAATCCGGGAAAAAGAAGAAAGGCAGTAATAAGAATACAACCACCGGCCGGTATGTCGAGAATTGAAATGATAAAGCTGGTAGATGCCTTTGATGAAGTTTTTAATATTATTAAAAATAGCAATGAATTTGTTTTACTGGCACACCTCATCAATGCTCCGATTAGAAAAGACATAAGAAAAGCTCCTGAAATGATACCTGTTTTATACCATAAACAAAAACCAAAAAACAAAGTAAATAAACGTGTTGGGTTTGTTGTGCATATTACAGAACTCAAATATCTTATTGAATATTATTTTCCATCGTTTAATTGCTATGAATACAAGGATAGAGCGATGATCAAATGGTGGAATAAAATTTGCCGTTTTCTCGATCCTGACTTGATGCACCGTACTTATATTAAAGCAAATAACCAGGAAATTGAAGTAAACATTGTATGTGTGCCCTATTTACCAAAATACATGATGAAAACTTATGGTGAAGCAAAGATTGAAACCCTAAGTAACAAGTTTAAAAAAATATTATTAGAAGAAATGCAGACAAAAATACAGGATGCTGCTGAATATATATATAAGCTTGGAATAAATAAAGATGATACTTATGTTGTTGGACTTGGGGCATTTAATTCAATAGTTACCGATAATGGAAATACCTTGTATGATTTGGATTTCCCGGCAACTACCGGAAATGCATATACAACGGCACTTATGTACCAAGGAATATTGCAAGCAATTGAGAAAAAGAAACAAGATGCTTTTGAATTAAGCGCTGCAATTATCGGGGCAGCAGGTAATATTGGTACTGCTATTAGTCAATTACTATCTATACATGTTAAAAAGCTTTACCTCATAGGCAAGGATATGGATAAAAGCTATGAAAGACTTATTGAAGTGAAACGATTATGCCTTCAAAGAGTCCTGAAACACCTGGGAAAAACGAGTAATCAATTTTCATTATCTGCCTTAGATAATTTGCAAGGAATTACTGCAGATGTTACAAAAAAGATAATAGAAATGATAAAACAAAAAAAACATATTAACGGAAATTTAAAAAAACTATTTTTTGCATACATAAAAAACATGATTAGGGATATTGAAGAAAACAAAAAGAATAAAGAAATTGATATTCTAATGAATACATTGGGTATTGACCCTGCCAGTCATGATGTACTCGGCAAATGCGATATTGTAACAATTGCAACAAATTCAACCGATGCATGGTTAATTCGCCCGGAAAATGTTAAAAAAGGAGCTATTGTATGCTGTGCATCAGTACCGTCAAACTTAAGCACGACCTTTAAAGATTATAAGGATAAATATTTTGTTTTTGATGGTGGGTACGCTCAACTACCTGAAAATAATGAGATAAATTTTGTAGGAATGCCTAAACACGGAAATATATATGGTTGCCTCGCCGAAACAATATTATTAGCATTTGATGATTGCAAAAGATCTTTTGCCAAGGGACAGGTTAGTATTGAAAAGGTCTTACAAATTATAGACATTGCTGATAAATACGAATTTAAACTGGGTAAATTCACTTTAGGAGAAAGTATTCATCGGATGATGATGACATAGTTCTTAAATATTAATTTTAAATAATTTATAATATACTTTTGCTGGTCCGGAGTCGGAAGAATGCTCAACTTCGGATTTCGTACTGACTTTCATATATACTGCAATTTCCTGCAACAGTACTTTTCAATTAATTCACATCAGCTATGTCCTTGCTATATGGTTGCAATTCTAACACCAAAAGTACTTATTCTGGTTTGTTTTTAGGCTATTTTTTTTTAATTTCAATATTTAGAAATCCAGGTATGAAAAATATAAAACTTTTTATTTTTATAATATGTTTCTATCCTATTACCTGCACTTACGGGCAAAAAGGGCATGTTTACCTGCACAATATCGATATCAACGAAGTTCTTGTTGACCCGGTTATTCGTTGTATTGCTTTCGATAATAATTCTTATGCTTTTATTGGAAGTCGAAAAGGCGTGACAATTTTCGACGGTAAAATATGGAAATCAGTAGAATCGATCCCTAAAAATGTTTTTTCCTTACAATATGATTCAATAAATCATATTATGTATACCGGACTTAAAAATGAGTTTGGTTACATAAATCGATCTTCTACGGGTTTGTTTATCTACCATTCTCTAAAGAAACTGCAAGACACTGATATAGAATTCACACAAATACAAGCTACCCAAAATAAAGTAGTCTTTTATAGCGAAAAAGCAGTTTTTATAATCGATAAACATGATTCAACAAAATTACAATCTGTTTATAGTAAAAAATATGGTAACTTCCTGGGTTTAGTAATGCGCAAAGATAATATCTACATAAACATTGAAGATAAGGGCTTACACAAAATAGCTAATAACCGCTGTAACCCCGTAAAAATGGGCAAAGATTTAAAAAATTCCAAGATATTGTTCTGCTCAAACTTTAACAATAAAAACGAACTTATTGGTACAAATCAGAATAAAATTTACCTTTTCAATGGCAGGGGATTTATACAATTTGTAAAGCACACGGGAATAAGAGATTTCCTGCAGGAAAATATACTTTGGAACGGGCTTGATATTTCAGGAAAATATTTCGCAGTTACAACCCTGACCGGAGGATGTGCTATAATCGATAAAAAGTACGGTAAAATTGTAGATGTTATTAATTATCACACCGGCCTGAAAGATGACGAGATATTCACTATTGCCCTTGATAACAATAATGCCCTTTGGCTGGCACACGAGCATGGCATAAGTTACTGCAATATTAATATTCCCCTGCGGAATTATTCATCTTATCCGGGTTTATCCGGCAACATAAATGATGTTTTTTTTGACAAAAATAAACTCTATGTTGCTACAAATGATGGGGTATACTTTTTATCTGAAGTAAAAACACGCACAGAAAGAGAAATTTTAGCAACAAAAACTTCATCAAAAAAAAGAAGCATAAGTACAAAAGATGAAAAAAATAAAAACTCATTACATACGGAAAAAGTACCTCAATATGTTAAAAGAAACGAATATAGTTTAACCCATCAATTTAAACCTGTAACCAATCTTTCGGAAAAATGTAAGAAACTTTATCAATTAGATGAAAATTTGCTTGTTACTACTAACTATGGATTATATGAAATTTATGATTCCATAGCTTATGCTGCTATTACCAATCTTTATATAAATAATTTATGCCTCGATAAAGATACAACAGCCTTATATATAGCTTCTATCGATGGTGTTTACCTGGTTAGCTATTATTATGATGAAGAGGAAATGATAAATAGGTGGAAAAAACAGAAGATATTCCATAAAATCACATTCCCAGTATATTCAATTGTTCAGGACTCTATCGGGGATTTATTATTAGGTGGAGACGGTAAAGTATTTTTATCCAGGAAAGATTCCCTATTATCATACTCTTCACCAGAACAGCTTAATTTACCCGGAGAACTGAATGAACCTGTAAACCTGAAAAAAATAGACAATAGCATTTATCTTATCCAGTCTATTGGTATTCTTAATTACAATGTATATAAAAAAAGTATATATTATAAAGATATTCTTTCGGTTTGGATTCACGACCGTCAGTACGTTTTAGGACGCAACAATGCATGGGTTAAAGATAGCTTAAAATGGAGTCCGGTTATAGAAATGGCCGCATTTAATAATGCAGACTATCTGTCTTTGTTTTCAAAAATAAGATATATTCATACCGACAAGAAAAAAGATTTATGGATAATAAATGGCTCTGACCAGTTAATCAAGCTTTTATCAAAACCTAAAATGGAGAAAGAAGATAAATTTACAATAGACATTTTCGCTGTTTCAGATAATACCGATAGTTTATACTTACTCAACAATGCTGTTTTCAGTTATCGAAACAATGCTGTTAAAATTACACTTTCTACTCCCGTCTTTCTCAGGCCAGATGAAATAAGATTTCAATATTTTGTTGAAGGACTAAAAAACTATGAAAAATGGTCGAACTGGCTTGAAAACAATACGATAGAACTATCATCGGTACCTCCGGGAAATTATACCATGTATTTAAGGGCAAAAAATATTTTCAGCCAATTATCTGAAGTAAAACAATTTAACTTCACGATTCTTCTCCCCTTCTGGAAGAAAAAACCGTTTTATATTACACTGGGTATTCTTTTTCTGTTACTGGTCGCCTTTGTTTTTTATCTTTCACACAGGCGATTATTAAAGAAAAAACGTATACTTGAACAAAAAGTACGGGAACGTACTATCGAACTCCAGGCTGAAAAAGATAAAGTTAGCGGCCTGTTAAAGAATATATTGCCTGTAGCCACTATTAACGAGTTAAAGAAAAATAACAAGGTAACACCACGAAATTATGAAAGTGTTACAGTTCTTTTTACTGATTTTAAGGGATTTACCAAAATTGCCGAAAAATTAACCCCGGAAGAACTGGTTAATGAAATAGATTATTGTTTTAAGGCGTTTGACAATATAATTGGAAATTATAAAATTGAAAAAATAAAAACCATAGGCGATTCTTATATGTGTGCCGGGGGCATACCAACAAAGTATAAAGATAATGCTATTGAAGTGCTGAAAGCTGCACTTGATATTCGTGACTTTATGGAACAATACAAAGCAGAACGAATCAACCAAAATAAACCCTATTTCGAAATAAGGATAGGAATTCATACCGGCCAGGTTGTAGCAGGTATAGTAGGTACAAAAAAATATGCTTACGACATTTGGGGCGATACAGTAAATGTTGCATCCCGAATGGAGTCATCAGGTGAATCAGGAAAGGTTAACATATCCGGGGACACGTACAAACTTGTAAAAGACAAATTCGATTGCCTGTCACGCGGAAAAGTTACGGCAAAAAACAAGGGTGAAGTGGATATGTATTTTGTTAATGGGGAAAAAATAAGTGGGCCGAAGAAGAAAACGGACAAGGCTTGAATATTTTAGCATAACAATCTTTTTCTCCTTTTTTTTTGTCCCTTATTTGTAAAACCTTCTTTTTATACTTATTAGGTGTGATGAATATTCTAGCTTACATAAATTCATTAACCATTACTTATTGAACATACTTAATATTTTCTAATTTCTATACATAATCATGAAATTATAGGACGTAATTTTTCAGGTTTAAAATTTTTTATTAATGCCCTGGCTAAAACATTCGTCGGATCAATAGTTATTAAATCATTAATTATAGGTTCGGTAAGGGCCAAAGAAATTTCAGTACAACCAAGAATTACCGCTTGGGCACCTTGATCTTTAAGAAAAGAAACACCTTTTACTAAATCTTCTCTTGCCCTTGATTTAACAGGATTTGATTGGGCTTTAATTCCGTAATCTAAATTATAAATGGCAGGATGAATTATTTTTTCCTGCATGTCATTCGTTGGAACCAGTACCTTAAAACCCTTTGACCCTAAGGCTTTGTTATAAACACCGAATTTGTATGTTCCAGTAGTAGATAGTACTCCTACTTTAGTTATATCCGGATAATTGGATGAAATATATGAAACTGTTTCATCAATAATATTAAGTACCTTTATTGTACTTCCGTATCTTTTCAGTTCAAATTGAATAACATTAAAAATTTCTTCAGCATGGGCTGTATTACAAGCTACACCACAAACTGTTACCCCCAGTTTCTCTAATGAAAAAATTACTTCTGCTATTGCAAAGGCCGGGTTTTCTTTTACTTTCCCTAACAAGTATTCGGTCCTATCTTTAATTTTTGACGACATGGACAATAAAACAACATCTAAATGATCCTGATCAATATTAGCTATTGTATTGTCAAATATTTTTTGCAGAAGGTTAATTCCTGAATAGGGCCCTATTCCTCCAACAACACCAATCATTTTCTCAATATTTTACTGTTATTGTTAATTTTTAGAAGAACAAAAATGACATTGTTTTATTTATTTACTTGAGTATAATAAAACAAACTCTCCAACTCATTTCTCAGGTTCACATAATTTACCATAATATCATCCGGAACTTGCAAAACAACTGGGGAAAAATTTAAAATTCCTTTTATTCCTGCTGATACAAGTTTATTACACACTTCTTGTCCGGCAAACTCAGGTACTGCAATGACAGCTGTCTTTATCTTATTTTTTTTAATAATTTTTTCCATATTGTCAAGAGGATATACCGGAATTGCAAATTTTCTTGAGTATTTTGCAGGGTCAAGATCAAAACCTGCTACAATATCTATTTTGTTTTCTTTAAATCCCTGGTAATTAGCAAGTGCTTGTCCGATATTCCCCATTCCAATAACAATTATCTTTCTTTCTCCATTACGTTTAAAAATTCCATCAATAGCGCTAAGCAAATATTTTATATCATAACCGCCTCGTTTACTCCCTTTTATACCAAAGTAAGAAAAATCTTTCCGCACCTGTTCGGCTGTTACTCCTGCCTCTTTTCCCAAATTATATGAAAATGCTTTTTCAAACCCTAACCTTTGAAACTTTATTAAACATATACGGTATTGTAAAAACCTTTTTAATACTTTTTGACTTATCATTCTCTCTCAATACTTAAATAGTCATTAATACAGAAATAATTTCTTCTTTAAAACCATTCAATATTAACAAAAAAATGAAAATTCTTTTCAAAAAATCTTGACAAAGATAATCATTTGTTTTATATTTGATTTAAATTATTGTGAATTCTGGAACATTAAATATGAATCAGGGATTCCAAATAGGTAAACAAGAGTGGCTCAGCTTTCTCTTAAAGCAAACAGGGGATTACAACGTGTATGTGCCTGTTAAAAGCAGTAATAGTATTGAATATGAGCTATTTGACAATAACCGGAAAGATATTGCATTTAACATAGCAAAACCGGTCACACCACTCAAAACTTTCTTCCTCCCGGTAAAAGAAAATGTTATTATTAAGAAATCAATTCACAATAAAAATATTATTGTGGGAATACCATCCTGTGATCTTGCTGCTATTGATTTATTGGATAAAATATATCTCGATAATCAATTTGTTGATCAATCTTACAAGATCAACAGGGAAAATTCAATATTAATAGGGGCTGATTGCTTTGAAGTACAAGAACATTGCCACTGTGTAGCTTACGATATAAATCCGTACCCTGAAAAAAACCATGATATTTCAACAGTTTCATTAAATGGAGAAATAATTATTTTTGTTCAAACCGAAAAGGGCCAGGAATTATTTCAAAACCTTAAAGCGAATAATACGGTAAAAGAAGCAGAAAGCGAGAAGCTAAAACAAATAGAAGCTAAACGAAAAGAAGTAAAAGAAATCCTAAAAAAAAGAAACCCAGCTTTACCAAACTACAAAAAAACCGGAGAGCTTATTTCCAAATCAAAAGACGACATATGGGAAAAGCATTCCAAAACATGCGTTTCATGTGGGGCATGTGCTACTATTTGCCCTTCATGTACTTGTTTCTTATTGATAGACAGGCCCGATTTTGAAAAAGTACGCCAGCTCGATGCTTGCCAATATCCTGGATTTGAACGAATTGCTGCAGGAGAAGACCCTCTGGGGAAGAAAATCCTGCGTTTCAGAAACAGGTATATGTGCAAATATGTATGGAAACCCGATAAGTTTAATTCCACTGCCTGTACAGGTTGTGGGCGATGCATAGAAAGTTGCATTGGCAACATTAATAAAAATGAGATTTTTGTTGAAATGGAGGGAAAGAAAAGTAAAAAATAAGGAACTAGTAAATTGAAAATTATTTTTAAACTTTTGACTTTATGACTTTTAAACTTTTGACTAAATAACTAGTAACAAGTGAAAGATAACAACAACATATATAAACCTATTAAAGCCAAAGTTGAAAAAGTAATCAACGAGTCCCCTTTAATTAAATCTTTTGTATTAATTCCTGAACATGAATTTTCATTCAAAACAGGTGAATTCATTGAACTTACATTAAATGGTTATGGTGAAGCCCCATTTACCCCGTCATCTTCACCGTTGGAAAAGAAAAAGATTGAAGTAACTGTTATGAAAACCGGTTATGTAACAGAAAAGATACATGCTCTTAAACCTGGTGAAACTGTAGGTATAAGGGGCCCTTTTGGGCGGGGATACCCTCTTGAAAAGTTTTATGGTAAAGAAGTGGTTATACTAGGAGGAGGTTGTGGTTTTGCTCCCATTAGGTCACTTCTTTATAATTTAATAGCAGAAAAGGATAAATTCAAAAAAGTAACACTTTGTTATGGCGCTAAAACGCCAGAAGATTGCATATACAAACCTTTTGTTGATGAAATTAAAAAAGTAGATAAATTCGAGGTTTATCGCAGTGTTGATAAGGCAGATGAAACCTGGGATGAAAAAGAAGGGGTAGTGACCGTATTATTGGATGATATAAAGGTAGATATTCCAAATTCAGTATCTATTGTTTGTGGCCCGCCAATAATGATGAAGTTTGGAACCTTCAAATTGCTTGAGATGGGATATCCCGAAGATGACATTTATTTATCAATGGAAAAAAATATGTCATGCGGACTAGGAAAATGCGGTCATTGTATGATGGGTGAATATTTTGTGTGTAAAGATGGCCCTGTTTTTACTTATAAAGAAATTAAAGACCAACCAGATATTTGGGTATAAACTAATAATTATATGAGTAAAAAGCTGCTCATCGATCTATTAAAACTAAGAGATATTGAAAACTCAAACACAGATGCTGTTTTCATACAAGGAGACTATTTTAAGTCGTTTAAATCGATAAGGGAGCTTGCCTCTTTTCAATATACTTGCAGAAAGTGTGAAAATGCACCCTGTGTTAATGCTTGTCCGGCTGAAGCGCTTGAAAAAGATGAAAATGGAGTTGTCAACAGGGCAGTGAACCTTTGTATTAGGTGTAAATCATGTATTGTTATTTGTCCGTTCGGTACCCTGATGAATGATTTATTTGAAGTAAAAACATCGGGCTATAAATTTTACGAGTTGAACGATGACGATGAACTGAAAAAATTTGCCAGCGCTTTCCCGAAAGATGTTATAAGCGTGGTAGATATGGATGAAAATCCTGAAGAAAATATATATAAGCTAAATGATAAAATATTAATCAAAGAAAAAACCTGGTCATAAAATGCTTAGGGAACTTTTTTACTATCTTATCTATCCGGGCTTTCTTTTTATCGCTGTTTCAGGCGGGATACTAGTATGGCTGGACCGTAAAATTACTGCCTGGGTACAGTTTCGGAAAGGGCCGCCATTTCTTCAGCCTTTCTATGACTTTTTTAAATTGCTGCTTGTTAAAGAAACTATTCTCCCTGCCAAAGGAGCAAGAATAACTTTCCTTCTAGCACCTGTTCTGTCACTTACAGGAGCTATGATTGCTGGTATTCTTATACTTCTTCCTGCATTGGGCATAAGGACTGGCTTTGAAGGAGACATTATTGTTATCTTCTATTTGTTGACAATACCATCTTTAACTTATATCATAGGTGCCCTGGCTTCCGGAAACCCTCTTGCTGCAGTTGGTGCTTCAAGGGAAATGAAGCTGATTATTAGTTATGAATTGACATTTTTACTCGTTATTGCAGCAATTATCCTTAAAGCAGATATGAGCATCAGCATGTCTGAAATTATTGCAGCCCAGACAGGTAATGCATTTATTGGGTCTGCTTCGGGGATATTATTGTTTATTGCTGCCATCCTTACGGTTCAGGCTAAACTTGGCCTTGTGCCTTTTGATATGGCAGAGGCTGAGACAGAAATAACTCATGGTTCGTTTATTGAATATTCGGGAGTCCCCTATGCATTCATAAAACTTACAAAATATATTATGCTTTTTATCCTTCCGGTATTTCTTTGTTCAATCCTTTTAGGAGGTTTTCAACTGGAAGGTATACACATTTTGTGGTCTATACTCAAAGTATTGGGAATTGTATTATTAGTGACCCTTATCCGTAATACAAATCCCAGGGTTAAAATTGGCCAAGCAATGAGGATTTTCTTTCTTTGGATGAACCTTTTTGTAATTATTGCTATTGTTTTGATTTTATTTAAATTATAAAATAATTAAAAATTGGGATTTAAGGACTTTTGTTTTAAAAAATCACTCTGGCTCTTCCACTTTGGAGGTGCTTCCTGCAACAACTGTGATATCGAAATATTGGATTGTCTCACTCCAAGATATGACGTTGAACGTTTCGGGATGCAGTTGGTAGGAAGTATACGGCATGCTGATGTTTTATTGGTTAATGGCTCAATCAACAAAAGAGATAAACCTCGTTTGCTCGAGATTTATAACCAAGCGCCAAAACCTATTCTTGTAGTAGCAATTGGTGCCTGTGGATGTACAGGCGGAATTTTTGCCGAAGGAAACACTTTTGCCGGACCAGTTGATAAAATTATCCCGGTTGATGCGTATATACCGGGTTGTCCTCCAAAACCCGAAGCTATTCTCGCAGGAATTGTTAAACTATTAAATAAATAAAAAGAGCGTAAGCAAATATTCAGAAT
>CAZWGG010000009.1:22469-22963 GCA_964633305.1 uncultured Bacteroidales bacterium | reverse complement strand
AAAGCATTATGGTAAAATTATAAACCGGTTAGGGATTACTGAAGAAGAGTTGAAATTAGCACTGGATGAGATTCTAAAGCTAAATCCAAAACCCGGAAGTGCATTTAGTGATCCGCAAAATAAAACCTCAGGTCATATTGTTCCGGATTTTATTCTTGAAAATGTGGATGGCGAACTTCAATTAATCCTGAATTCAAAAAATGTTCCTGAACTTAGAGTTAATAAAACTTATAGCAATATGCTTGAGAGCTACCAACATAGTAAAAAATCAAAGCCGCAAAAAGAGGCTGTCTCGTTTGTTAAACAAAAATTAGATTCTGCCAAATGGTTTATTGACGCCATAAGGCAAAGACAAAATACGCTTATCGTTACTATGCAGGCTATTCTTGAATACCAGGAGGAGTATTTTCAGGACGACGGTGATGAAGCAAAATTAAAACCAATGATTTTAAAAGATATAGCAGACAGGGCCGGACTAGATATCTCAACTATTT